>BFAU01000106.1 GCA_008975185.1 bacterium MnTg04
CTGTTGCTCGAGGCGGGGGGGAAAATACGGCGGATTGTTGCCGGGGATATCAGTTTGTGGCCGACTAGGGTGAAGAGCTGGCCAGGTCCCGACCTCATTGCCCGTTGGGCCCGAAGGTGAAGCGGAAAACGATGGCAAGCGAATCCCTGTTATTGATCGATGCCGGCAATAGCCGCGTGAAGTGGGCCTGGTGGCAAGGGAAACTGGGTTCGCAGCATACCTCAAGCTGGGTGGATGTCAGTAGCGATGACTTATACACCGGCGACCGTAAAGCCGATCGTATTGTTGTTGCCAATGTTTCCGGACAACAAATCCGAGGACTGATCGATACCGAAGACGCCAGGGTGGTCTTTGTTGAAAGCGTGCGGGAAGCCGGTGGCGTGACCAATGCTTATCGGGACCCAACGCAAATGGGCGTCGATCGCTGGGCGGCCATGATCGGCGCGAGGCACCACCGGCCTGGCCCACTGGTCGTCGTCGATGCGGGGACCGCGTTGACGGTAGATATGCTCGATACCGATGGCAAGCATCTGGGTGGCGTTATCGCGCCGGGCTACCGGATGATGTTGTCGTCGTTGCTGGGCAACACCAGCGATATCGCCGAGCTCGCAACAGCGGCCGCAGATCGGATCGCTGGTGATGATGAAATTGCCGCGCGCAGCACCAGCGAAGCGATACATTCCGGATCCTTGATCGCCTTGGTCTCGCTGGTAAGGCATGGTCAGGAATTCCTGGCAAGGCGCACGCAAAGCCCGCCCCGGATATTGCTATGCGGCGGAGATGCCGATATGTTGCTGCCGCTGCTGCATAATGCCGAAATCGTTGCCGACCTCGTGCTTAGGGGCCTGGTAGTTATTGCCGGCGAGCAATCCTAAGAGATCATCGTTGAGAAATTTCCTGCTAGTTCTGTTGCTGATCAATCTCGGGATACTGGCCTGGTATCACTGGTTGCGCGAGCCCTATACCAACGCCCCTGTTGCACCCAGCTATGAGGGTTTGCCGAACCTGGAACTGGCCGGGGACCAGCCCGTCGAGCAGTCCGGACCACAGGTTTTTTCGATGAAAACCGGCGAAGAGCTGCTCAATGCCGGTGTCACGGAATGCCGGAGAATCGGGCCGTTCAGCAAGGCGGACGATGCCCAGGAGGCCGCAAGGACATTGCAGGGGCTGGATTTCTCCGTGGGCAGGCGTAGTGAACCGGGCCAGCTGTTTGTCGGTTACTGGGTGAATATTGCTGCGGCCGAAGATCGGGCGGCGGCGGAAGTGATTACCGACGCCCTGCGGGCCGACGGTGTCACCGATTTCTATATCGTACCCTCGGGAGATGACCAGAATGCGATTTCCCTGGGAGTTTTTAGCGAGCTGGGGCGTGCGCAGCGACGGCTGCAACAACTGAGTGATCGTGGATTCGGCGCACAAGTCAACCAAAGGTATCGGGACGGGGAAGTCAGCTGGCTGGATGTCAGCGGTTTTGGCGCGGATAACCTGAATCTTTCCGCGTTGGGCGTCGAAGTTGCCGGCCTCGAAATTCGCGATCGGTGCCCGCCAGGGTAACTTTCAGGTCATCCCGTAACCTGCGATTCCTGGTGACCTGCGGGCCAGGCAAGTTAAACTACCGGCCGCCCGGAGGCGGCAAAGCCGGAATAGCTCAGTTGGTAGAGCAGCTCACTTGTAATGAGAAGGTCGGGGGTTCGACTCCTCTTTCCGGCACCACACATGAAAAAAGGCCCGCGCGATGCGGGCCTTTTTTCGGTTCGAGCGGCCCGGTCGAAAGGCCGCAGCGCCGATCAGCCGTTAAAAGCGCATGGTGGCTTGCAGCGTGTAAGTGGTGTCGCGTGCGTCAAACCCGTAATAAGTGTTGGTGCCAAAGGTAGAACCTGACAGCGGCACATTATTGACGTAGGTAAGAACGTCTTCGTCGGTGATGTTCTTGCCGATGAACGCAAATTCCCATCGCTCATTCGATATTGCCATCCTGACATCGATTTTCTCGTAGGCATCGATTTCATAAGCGGGGTCGAGATTGACGTGGACGTTCTGGCTGCTCACCCATGACAGGTCACCCGTCAACCGGAACTCCCAGCCGCTACTGAAGGGAGTGACATAATCGAGTGACATGTGGCCGCTGAACTTAGGCGTGTACTGACCGGATTGCCCGGAACGATCGCAAGTCCCGTCAGCCAAAACCGGCGTCTCGCCAAAGTAACAGTTTCCGCCGCCGCTGCCGCTGGCGCCGAAATTCTTGAACTCATGATCGAGGTAGCCTATCGCATAGGTCCAGGTCACGCTGTCACTGAGCAAGAAACGCCCATCCAGTTCGAAGCCCTGCACCTTCGTATTCGGCACGTTGGTGACGTTGAATCCCAGGGTGCCGTCAAACTGGCTGACCTGCAAGTCGTCATAATCGGTGTAAAAGAACGAGATACCGGTTTCGCCGCGCCCGTCGGCATAGGAGAAACGCCCACCGAATTCGAAGCTCGTCGCTTCCTCGTCGGTGAATTCGAACGAACCAACGTTGTTTGATCTGGCATCGAATCCGCCGGCTTTAAATCCTGTGGTCGCGGATGCGAACAACATCATTTCATCGTTGGGGCGATATTCCAGCCTCAATAACGGCGTGAACGAGGTCTCATCGCGTGATCCGCTCAGGTTATGACCGGCAGTGACGCCAGGAATAATCAATTGCTCGTTTTCAATCCCGAATACGCCGAAATAAATCGAGGGCGCCATTGACGCCGGGAGTACCGGCATACCGGTGGCTTGATCAACGATCTCAATTATTCTTGATCCTTTCTTGTCCTCCTCGGTGTAGCGGCCACCCACGGTCACGGCCCATTCGTCGTTAAGATTAATCGTCGCCTGCGCGAAAACGGCCCACAGGTCGGAATCCTGGTTGAATTGCCGTTGGGCGCTGGTGTTCAGTATGGGGACCAGTCCCAGCAGGCCCAGCACGCTGTTCGACGGAACCAGGATTCCATCCCGGAAATCGAGGTCACCCGTCTGATAAAAACCACCGACGATCCAGTCGACTTTCTCGCCGCCGGGGGAGGTCAGCCGGATTTCCTGGCTGAACTGCTCATACTCCTCGTCGAGCAGGACGTTGAAAACCGGTGCGGCGGTATAGTCGCAATCGCAGATCTCCAGGAAATCGTAACTGACATAACCGGATACCGCGGTCAGTGTGTTTTCCCCGACCTGGTAGTTGATGGTCAGCGCATGGCTGTCCAGTTCGTTGTTGCTGAAATCACCGCCATCGGCCGATCGCGAATAATTCTGCCCCACATCACTGATACCACCGGGATGGCCCAGCCCGGCGAGAATTTGTGCGTAGGTCGCGCCAGGAAACGGAAAACCGGCCAATGCGGGGTTGTCCTCGATGACCTCGATCTGACGTCCGATCGTATCGAAGACGTCGCGTTCCAGTTTCAAAGTGATATCCAGCCTGTCGCTGGGCTCCCAGCGCACTGTGCCGCGGATGGCCAGGTCGTCCCGTTGCGGCTCATCCGCGCCGTTGAAGGTGTTGACTACATAGCCGTCGTCGTCATATTTGCGAACCGCGAAGCGGCCGGACACGGTGTCGCTGAGACCGCCGGACATGACCAGTTCAGTCAGTACGGTATCGTGCTTAAAATCGCTGCTGACGCTGAAGCTGCCTTCGAAATCCTGGGTCGGCGCAGCGGATGTCATTGAAAGGGCGCCGGCAATCGAGTTCTTGCCAAACAGGATACTCTGCGGGCCACGCAAGGTGGAGACACGCGCCATGTCGAAAATCGGCGCCCGGATCAATTGCTGGCGCCCATAATAAATACCGTCAACATATTGGCCAACCGATTGCTCGAAGCCCTGGTTGTTGCCGGTGCCGATACCACGGATGTACATCTGCGTGCTGATGCCGCTTTCGGTCATCTGCAGGTTGGGCACATAGTTTTGTAGATCTTCGATCCGGTAGATGCCGGCCTCCTTGATCTTTTCGCCAGAGGTCACGACGATCGAGATAGGTACGTCCTTCAGCCCCTCTTCACGTTTCTGCGCGGTAACGACAATCTCTTCGAGCACTCTTCCCGTTGCCGCTGCGTCGCTCGCCTGAGCATCGCTGTCTGAATCCTGCGCCTGTGCACCGGCGGCAAAACCAAGACAAAGCAACGAAGGGACTAAAATTAGTTTCCTGAACATGACCCATGCCTCCTTAGGATTGGCGGCATGAACCTGGCAGATTCATGCCTGTTTTTTGTTGTTTATGGTTTGGTGTAAATCATACAACAGTCAGCCCGACTCGGCTAGTAAAAAACACGATTATTATCAATCACTTGGCTGGCCATAGCTCAGGTTTTTCATAAGGATGCCGGTACAGCAGTGCAAAAATACAACATTGGAGCCTGCGCCGGGACTTCGCGGGCGAACCCTACTGTGCTGCGCTTCTTTCTTAGTCGCCGTCCCCGCTATCGTCATCGGGACCGCGGTCGCCGCGATTTTCTTCGCGCAAGACCTTGCGTCGTTCAGCCAGCTCGGCGTCGAGCGCGTTTTCTTCGGCCAGAAACGCTGCGGGCG
>BFAU01000107.1 GCA_008975185.1 bacterium MnTg04
GGATAAAATCTGGCCCATCGTGACCCAACCGAAAGCCAGGTACCCCAAGTGCTCGTCAGGCACGCGTACAAACTCGATCAGGACGCGGAACAGGCCATAAAACAACAGAAACAGGCCGCTGGCCGCCATCAGCGGCCGTGGTTTTGCCGTATAGACCCAGAGGATGGCGAACAACAAGAATCCTTCCAGGAAAGCCTCATAGAGTTGCGACGCGTGCAGCGCCTGGCCGTTGACCATGACCGCCCAGGGCGCGCCCGGGTCGGCCGGCCCGCCCCACAGTTCGCCGTTGATAAAATTGCCGATCCTGCCAAAGCCGAGCCCGAGCGGCACCAGCGGTGCGGCGAAATCGCCGATTTGCCAGAAACCAAGGCCGCTTTTCCGGGCAAACAACATCAGCGCGATGATTACGCCGAGCAGACCGCCGTGGAAAGACATGCCGCCTTCCCAGATCTTGAGTATCGACAGCGGATTTTCCAGGATTTGCGCGCCGCCGTAGAACAACATGTAACCGAGGCGGCCGCCGAGAATGATCCCCATGGCGCCATAGAAAATCAGGTCATCGACCTGTACCGGCGTCCAGCCGGAGTCCGGCCTCCTGGCCCGCCGCCGCGCCAGCCACCAGGCAGTCGCGAACGCCAGCAAATACATCAGGCCGTACCAGCGAATTTTGAGTGGACCCAGGGACAGGGCGACGGGATCGAAGAAAGGATAAGTCCACATAGGGGCCAAGTGTAACAAAGGATGGACCCGGGGTTTCGCGATGATAAGGTAGGCACCGACATGGAAAAAAAGATCGTGAAACCCGGGCAGAACAAGCTGAGCGGCGAGACCAGTCCCTACCTGTTGCAACACGCGGACAACCCGGTGGACTGGTACCCGTGGGGCGACGAAGCGCTCAACAAGGCCAGGGAAGAAAACAAGCCGATCCTGCTTTCGATCGGCTACTCGGCCTGCCACTGGTGCCATGTCATGGCCCACGAGTCTTTTGAAGACCCGCAGATCGCGGAACAGATGAACCGGCTGTTTGTGAACATCAAGGTGGACCGCGAGGAACGACCCGATCTCGACCGTGTTTACCAGACCGCACACCAGGTCCTGGCGCAACGGGCGGGTGGCTGGCCGCTGACCGTATTCCTCGACCCAGCAGACCAGATGCCGTTTTTCGCCGGCACCTACTTTCCGCCGACATCCCGCCACGGCATGCCGGGATTTGCCGACGTGCTGATGCGCATCGACGAGTTTTATCGCAAGGAGCACGAGGGCTTGCGCAAACAGGCGGAATCGTTGCAAGCGGTCCTGACGCAGATCGAGGCGCCAGCGGGCGAAGATCTGCCGGCTGCGACGGTTTTTAAGCAAGCACGGCAGGCGCTGGAGCAGGATTTTGACCGGCGTTACGGCGGCTTTGGCCAGGCGCCGAAATTCCCGCACCCGGGCTTTTGCCAGAGATTATTGCGTCACTGGCGCGCCACGGCCAGGGAACCGAATCAGGATGTGCAGGCGCTGTACATGGTCAGCCACACGCTGGGACAAATGGCCCGCGGCGGCCTTTACGACCAGTTGGGCGGCGGGTTTTTCAGATACAGCGTCGATGCTTACTGGGCGATCCCGCACTTCGAAAAAATGCTCTACGACAACGGCCAGTTGTTGGCGCTGTATGCACAGGCCTGGCAGGCCAGCGCCGACCCGTACTACCGGGACATCGCCAATGCAACCGCGGATTGGGCGATACGCGAAATGCAATCGCCCGATGGCGGGTTTTACGCGACGCTGGATGCCGACAGCGTAGACGACGATGGCCAGAAAACGGAAGGCGCCTTCTACACCTGGACACCCGCGGAAATAAAGGGCTTGTTGAATGACGATGAATTCCTGGCGGTCGAGACCGCGTATGGCCTGGACCAGCCGCCCAATTTCGAAAACAGCCGCTGGCACCTGAACCTGCGGCAGGGCCAGTCGCCCGACACCGGTTTGCTTGCGGACGCACGAATGAAATTACTGAAGGCACGCGGGCAAAGAACCCGGCCGGCGCGCGATGAGAAAATCATCTGCAGCTGGAACGGGCTGATGATCCAGGGCCTGGCGATCGCCGCTCGCGCCCTCGACCGGGATGATCTGGCGGAGTCGGCCATGCGCGCCGCGAATTTCGTACGCGAGAAACTCTGGGATGACGAGGACGGCCTGCGGTCCGTTTACAAAGATGGTCGCGCACGCTTTCCCGCCTACCTCGACGACTACGCCTTCTTGCTCAATGGCCTGCTTGAGTTGTTGCAGACCCGCTGGGATTCACCGTTGTTCGGCTTCTGCCTGACGCTGGCCCGGCGCCTGGTCGACGACTTCGAAGACCGCGATCATGGTGGCTTCTTTTTCACCGCCCACCAGCACGAGAAACTGTTGTTCCGGCCGAAAACCTTCACCGATGAGGCGGTACCCGCGGGCAACGGCGTTGCGACGGTCGCGCTGCAGCGCCTGGGTTTTCTGCTGGGGGACACCGGTTTCCTGCAAGCCGCGCAGAATGCATTGCGCAGCGGCAAGTCGGCGATCGAACGATACCCGCCTGGCCACGCGACCATGCTGGACGCCCTCGAGGAACATTTGCAGCCCGGCGAGACCATCGTCATCCGGGGCGAAGCAGAGGATGCAGCCCGCTGGCGCAAAGCCGCTACCATGGCTTATGCGCCAAAAAGGCAGGTCTACCTGCTGAGCGGAGACGACGAGGAATTGGCGGATGCGTTTGCCGACAAAAGGGCCGGACAAGGCACAGTCGCTTATCTGTGCACCGGCCATGTCTGCAGCGAGCCGCTGACGACGATGGACGGGTTGCTGGCAGCGATCGCCAATTAAAAAGCGGTTGGTTTATGCCTCGCCGGTACGCGGAGCCGATGCGGGTTTTGGCCCGACAAATTTCGCCAGTATCAACCCGGCAATCAGCCAGGAGCTGACGTCGTAAATCGCGTTATACATTTGCCATGGGAGCCCCAGACCCCACCAGATAACACCCGAGATCCGTGCCCAGAAAGCCACGATCACACCCGCCAGAAACACGAACAACACGCGGTCGCCGTAAGTAGCCAGTGCGTCGCCGGTCAACCTCATCAACAGCGAGATCATCAAGGTCGTAATTAACATGTGCGCAAAACCAGCCAGCATCACGATGGGGCTTTGGGGTACGGCTCCATCGACATCGATATCGACCATTGCGACCGGGCCCTGCCGGTGCAACGCGTTCATTTCGTCGATATCCGGATTCTGCGGGTCGGGCAAGTAGTAAGTTCCCGATTGCGGGAAATGTTCCAGCAGGGCCTGCCCCGCCGCCGTTTCATCGGCCACGGTTTTTAGCGCGGTATAGGGAAGCGGGCTCACGGCCCAATAGACGAAACCCCAGAAAAATAACGCGAATGCAGCGATCACACTGCCCAGCAAGAGCTCTTTCATCGGAGGCCTCCGTTTTGATCTTGTTCTATTGGCCGTGTCCTAGTGTAGTTCAGAAATTCGCCGTTTGCTTCTTGCGGCGGCGCCGGCTCAGGGAAGGTTTTTCAGTATTTGGCCGGCGCGGGGTACTTCGCCGCCTCCTCTTTCGTCGCGGAACCGGAACGGCACCGACACCAGTTCCATTTCGCGGTTGAGCTGAACATCGAAATGCAAATGAGGCCCGGTGCTGAAACCGGTGTTGCCCGAATCTGCGATGTACTGACCTTCGGCCACTTCATCGCCGATGCGGACCCGGATCGAGTCCCAGTTGAGGTGTGCATAGACCGCGATGCTGCCGTCGTCGTGGACGATGCGCACCAGGTTGGCCCTGGGTCCGTCTTTTTCCAGATCCGTACCGTTGGCGAAAAAATGCGTCGCCTGGTCGATCACGACGCCGCCACGCGCCGCGTAGATTGGCGTGCCGACCGGCATTTCAATATCGACTGCATACCGGTTCGCCGCATCGAAATGGGACAATCGCCCGGGGAAAGCCTCGCTGATCGGGTACTCGGAAGCAGCCGCAAAAGGCGCTCGATACGGTACCGTCGGCCGGTGCCTGGCCTGCGGGTCGCCGATGACGAAACGGGCCTGGTAGGCAAACGACCAGCCACCGGTTTGATCGGCGGTGACCGTAGTGACGACTTCATCGGCCGTCGCTGCCACCACATGACGGATGACGTCGCCGAGCGCGAGGTTCAGGTTGTCAGCCGCGGTGATTTGCAGGATCACTTCGATCGGAACCTCAAAAGTATTGATCGCGACCAGGTCGACTTCGCCGGCCCGTCGTCTTTCGGTCATCCGGATCGTCGGCCGCGGGCGCTCTACGTTCATTTCCTGGCTGACTACGTCTTGCCGTCCAGGCGGCGGCCGGTCTGAATAGACCCAGTTGCCCTGCTCGTCCTTATAACGGTATAACTCGGCCGCATCCAAAAGCTGCGCCAGCAAGACCAGCAATGCCAATGACCAGAGCGCGCTCTTCACATTCATGCAGGTATTCCAACCTTTCCTTTGCCGGCCCCTGGCTGATCGCCGGTATTGCTGGTGCCTTGCTTCTCGATCAACAGCAACCGGCACTCTTCTTCGGCAACCGGTCGGTGCTCGACACCCGCGGAGACGACAAACATTTCGCCACTGCCGATGGTCACTGCTCCAGCGCGCATTTCGAGAACCAATTGCCCATCCAGGACGATGAAAACTTCATCGGTATCCGAATGACTGTGCCACTCGAACTCGCCCTTGATTCGCACCAGCTTGAAATCGTTATCGTTCATTTGCGCAATTATGCGCGGCGACCAAAGCTCGTCGAACTGATCGAATTTTTTTCGGAAATTAATGACCCGCATGTTGGTCGTCCTCGCCGGTGGCGAGTAACGGGCTTCTTTGCCAGCCCCGTTCCGTCCGGTTGATCTCGTATGCGGGCCAGTAGCGGTTATCCAGCTTCAGCGTAATGACCTCGATGCGGTTGTTCCAGGTCGCGGTTTTCAGACGCACGGCTTCGCGATCTTTTTTGCCGCTGACAACGGCGATAAATCTGTCCAGGTCCGGCGTCACGATTTCATCGACCGCCAGTATCCTGCGCCCGGCCCAAAGGCCAAAGCGGTTCGCCGGTGAACCATAGGCAAAAAAAGCGACATAAATGCCTTCCGGCGATATGCCCCGTTGTACCGACATTGCCCGGTGCGGCGCCTGCAACAAGGCGCCCGCCCACATCACGACCCGCTCGAGGCCGCGCCCGTCCAATTCCGCCGTCCGCAGTTCGAGTTCGAGCAGCTCTTTGTCGCGCCAGACTTCGACGGTGACCCGCGATCGCCGAACAGTCCGCTCGACTTCACGAAAACTGCTGACGATCCGGCCATCGACCGTCAGCAACAGGTCGCCCGGTTTGAGCAGCTCCGAGGCCGCCGATTCCGCGACCGTACGCCTGACGCTGAGTACCTGGCGCCTCTTCCCGTCGTGCGCTTCCAGCCGCGATACCCAGTGATCCGGCAACCCGAGCTTGCGCGCGCTGGCCAGCGGGACCAGGTCGAACCCGACTTCCAGCGAATGCAACGGCCGCTGGCTGCGCGCCAGTTCCACGGTCTCGATGATCAGTTCGGCGGAAACGCCCTCGGCACGCTGGCCAAGCTCCTGCCCTGCCTGGAATGCAAAGCTCGACCACATGGCCACCACTTCGCCCTTGCGGTTGGCCAGCACGCCATCGAAATCGCTCGGCGGATTGACCACCGAAATCGTTTCCAGGTTGCTGTCGGTAAAGCGCATCGTGCGCGACAACGGCAAGACCAGTGCATCGACCGAAGCGATCTCGGTGGCCTGCACGGCCAGCTTGTGATCGCCCTTGAGACCCACCGCCCAGACCGGGTCTCCCGCAGCCGCCTCTCGCTTGCTGAAACGCGCCGCTTTGACCGGTGTGTCACCGATCGACGCAGGGTCGTAGGAAACCACGGTGAAGTTGTGCAGCGGATGGATAAAGAGGACGCGACCCGGTATTTCCAGGCTACCGGCAAATGTCAGGCTGACATCGCCCATCGCGACCGGGACGGTATTGCGATCGACGACCACCAGCCCGCGTTCGGTGTCGACGATCAGGCCGGTGCCGTGATAAAAGCGGTCGGCGACGCCGGAAACTGTGTATGGCATATCGAAATTGACCATGACCAGCGATGGCGCCAGCCGTCGTGAACGCGGATCGCCATTACCGGTGATCCGGGTACTCGCCTGCTGCAGCGGCTTTGCCGGCGGGCCGCTTGCCAGGTCACGGCAGGGCCACACACCCAGCTCGTCATCGCGAATGCAGTATTGCGCCGGAAACCACCGCCGGTCCATGCGCATCATGCGCAAAGTGGAATTGGTCGGGTCTTCGAAAGTAATAAAACGGATGCTGGCCCGCTCGCCATCCGCCAGCTCACTCAACACCGCCTCGAATTCGTCGATATTGCTGACCGGCGTGCCGCCAAGTTCAGTAATCACGGACGCCCGGGGTATCGCCTGCGTACCGAATACATAACCGGGATTCGCGATATACACGCCACGCGGGGGCAAATTGAAGTGACGCGCCTGCTGGTAGGAAAGATTGTGGACCACCGCGTCGCCAAATTCGAGGTATCGATCCGGGCTGATGTCGTGAAGATTCTGGATCTCGAGCTTCGATGTCAGCACCTTGCTGCCGCGACTGATCGATAATTTGACCAGCTCGCCGACGCCGGAATCGAGAACCTCCTCCAGGGTCACAAAATCCGTAACCATCGCATCGTTCACGCGAACCAGGATGTCGCCGGGTTGCAGGACTCCCTCCGCGCCTGCGCCTGGCACGACTTGCTGGACGACCAGCATTCCGGTCCGGCCGGGGAACTCTTTGCGGGCCTCGGCCTCGATTTCCGGGCTCAGACCGAGGCGGCGTAGTTCATCGTAAGGCTTGCTCGAGAAAATCGTTTGCAGCGTACCGCGGCTAACCTCGGTATGGGCGCGGACCAGATCGAGCGCTCGCTGCACGCGGTCCAGCGGCAGATAAAAGCTCGACGCAGTGGAACTGGTACCACCGGCATTGAGCGCAACCACCCGTCCATCGATATCGATCACCGGCGAACCCGACGAGCCACCGGAGGTGTTGGATGCGGCCTGAATATAAAAGGTATTGAAGTCGTTGTAGTTGCCGCGGCCATAATCGGGCGCGGCACGATCCAACCGCGCGATGGTGCCGGCAAGTATTGCAAGCTGCTCCCCCGCATCGTTGCCGACGACCCGGATTTCCCGCCCGATTTGCGCCCGCTCGGGCGCCAGCGAAAACTGGTACGGCTGGATATAAGAGAGCTGATCCGGGTCGTAGCGATAAAACCCGAAGTCATGGACCGGGTCGCGGTATACCGGCTTTAGCTCGACCTCTTCGTTGTTGGCAAAGACCGCTTCGGCGGTCACCGGCCCGGCGGTCACCACGTGGCGGTTGGTCAGAATCAGACCAAGTTCCGCATCCACGACGAAACCGGTGGCCTGGCTGGACATGTTCCATTCGGTGTCGAATGCGCGGGTTCCGTCAATGCGGATCGCTACGATACCGCTACTGACTTTGCCCAGCGTATTTTTCCACTGATCGCTGTCCTGGGCGTTCGCGGCGCCGGCCAGCATGAATGCAGCCACCATCAGGGCCAGCACACCTATAGGCCTGTGTCTCATGAAACTCCTGTATGTCCGCATCCGCCCCGCAGACGCCTGCGCCGGCTTCAGTTCTGTGCGCCTGGTTGCCAGCGCAAATCGAGATGGCGGGCCGCCCGCACATCATCGAGACGCCGGACCGGCATGGTGTAGGGCGCGCCCTTCACTATTTCCGGGTCGGCTTTCGCCTGCTCGCGGATCGCAATCATGGCGGCAACGAAGCCATCCAGGTCTTCTTTTGCCTCGCTCTCGGTCGGCTCGATCAACAGACACTCAGGCACCAGCAACGGAAAATAAGTGGTCGGTGCATGGTAACCGTGATCGAGCAGGCATTTCGCAAAATCCATCGCGGTCACGCCCAGTTCATTCTTTTCTTTCTTCAAGGTCACGATAAACTCATGGCTCGCGCGTCTTTCCGGGTAGGCCAGTTCAAAACCTGCATCCTGCAGTTTTTTCATCAGGTAGTTGGCGCCAAGCGCGGCATTTTCCGACACTCGTTGCATCCCGTCGCGACCCAGCAAACGCATGTAGACGTAAGCGCGCAACAGCACGCCGGCATTCCCCATAAAGGCTGACAGCCGACCGATACTTTTTGGAAAATCCGCCTCCGTGAGCCAGCGGTAGCGGTCACCATCTTTTCCGACCACGGGCAACGGCAGGAATTCCTTCAGCCGGTCCCCAACGCCAACCGCACCCGAGCCTGGCCCGCCACCGCCGTGCGGCGTGGAAAAGGTCTTGTGCAGGTTCATGTGGATCACGTCGAACCCCATATCGCCCGGGGCAACCTTGCCGAGGATGGCGTTCAGGTTGGCGCCGTCGTAATACAGCAGGCCGCCCGCTGAGTGTACGATGCGCGACATTTCCTGAATACCCCGATCGAACACGCCGACCGTTGACGGGTTGGTCAGCATGATGCCGGCCGTCTGCGGTCCGACCACCGCTTTCAGCGCCTCTATATCGACGTCACCGTTCTTGCCGGTGGGTATTTCGCGCATGCTGTAACCACACATGGTGGCAGTCGCCGGGTTGGTTCCGTGCGCCGCGTCAGGCACCAGGATCTCGCTGCGATCCTTATCGTTGCGCGAGCGATGGTACGCGCGGATCATCGCGACCCCCGCGAACTCGCCCTGCGCACCCGCCATCGGCGTCAGCGATACCTCTTTCATCCCGGTAACCGCTTTCAGCATTTCCTGAAGTTCGTACATGCACGACATGAAACCCTGGCCATGGGATTCCGGTCCGAGCGGGTGACGCGACAAAAAACCCGGCAGCATCGCAAGCTGGTTACAGGCACGCGGGTTGTACTTCATCGTGCACGAGCCCAGCGGGTAAAAGTGAGTATCGATGGAAAAGTTTTTCTGCGACAGGCGCGTATAATGACGCACGGTCTGCAATTCAGACACCTCGGGCAACAGCGGCGGCGACCGGCGAAGAAACTTCTCCGGCAAATCATTGACCGCTGGGGTCAGGGGCGCCTGGGCGCTCGCCCGCCTGCCGCGTCGTGAGTGTTCGAAAATCAGCTTGTCGCTCATGCCCCGGGTCGCCTCTGCTCAGCCAAGCGCTTTCAACGCCGTTTCGTAATCGGGTTCCTGGGCAATCTCCGCAACCAGCTCTGCATGCACCACCGTGTTGTTCTCATCCAGTACCACTACAGCGCGCGCTGTGAGCCCGCGAAGCGGCCCATCGATCAGTTCGACGCCATAGCTCCTGGCAAAATCCGGTGAGCGCATCGTCGAAAGGACCACGACATTTTCCAGGCCCTCATCGCCGCAAAATCTTTTCTGCGCGAACGGCAAGTCCGCCGAAATCATCAGCATGACGGTGTCCTCGTGCTCGCGCGCATAGTCATTGAATTTCTTTGTCGATATTGCGCAGACCGGCGTATCGACGCTCGGGAAAATATTGAGCAACTTCTTGGAACCCGAAAAATCCGCTACCGATACTTCCTGCAAGTCACCGTTGGTCAGGTGGAAGTCCGGGGCTTTGCCGCCAACCACCGGAAAATCGCCAGCCGTGTGAATCTCGTTGCCCTTCAATGTAATCGTCGCCATTTTTCTCTCCTTAAGTAGCCAATGCCTGTCAAGTTTGCGTGCCCTTTCGTTATCAGGCGGCACGTTCCTGGCCGATGATTTCCGCGAGTAAATCACGGTAGCGAACTATGTCCGCTTCGCTTTTCGTTTCGGTCGCGCACAATAACAAGGCATTGCCCAGTTGCGGGTGCGACGCGGTCAAATCCAGGCCGCCGAAAACTCCTTGTTCCGCCAGCATATCCAGCAGCGGAGCAATCGGGCGATCCAGGCGAACGACCACTTCATGAAAAAACGGCCGGTTGAACACCCGCTCCACCCCAGGCAGATCGCATAATGCGGCGCAAAGCTCGCCGGTTCGCCGGTGCGCCGTAGCGGCGACCCTGGCCAGGCCTTCCGCGCCCAGCAGGCTCATGTATATGGTCGCGGCAGTGACCATCAGCCCCTGGTTGGTGCAGATGTTCGAGGTAGCCTTGGAACGCCGTATATGCTGTTCCCTGGCCTGCAAGGTCAGCGTAAATCCTCGCTTGCCGTCGAGATCGACGGTGCGTCCGACCAGGCGGCCGGGCATCTGCCGAACCAGCGCCAGGCGCGTGGTCAGGAATCCGAAATAAGGCCCGCCCGAGGACAGCGGAATACCCAACGGCTGGCCTTCGCCGCAGACAATGTCGGCACCGTGTGCGCCCCACTCACCGGGCGGCGTCAGCAAGGCCAGCGATGTCGGGTTGACGACCGCGATGGTCAGCGCCTTTTGCGCCCGGGCCCAGTCGGAGATCGCGTCGACCTCCTCCAGCACGCCAAAGAAATTCGGTTGTTGCACGATCACGGCGGTCAAGTCTTCGCCGCTGTATTCGTCCAGCGCTTGCGAGGCGCTGTGGCCCCCTTCGGGGCAAAACGGCAGATCGATGAATTCGATTTCCTGGGCGGCACAGATCACTTCGGCGACTTGCCGATACATCGGGTGCAAGGCGCCGGCGACCAGGATCCGACGGGATTTTGACGCCCGGTTGGCGCGCACCGCCATCAGGCAAGCTTCCGCCAGCGCAGAAGCGCCGTCATACAACGAAGCGTTGGAGACTTCCATGCCGGTCAGACCGGTCATCATGGTCTGGTATTCGTAAATAAGCTGCAGCGTCCCCTGGCTGGCTTCGGCCTGATACGGCGTATACGCGGTGTAAAACTCGCCGCGGGTGGCGATCTCCCAAACCGCCGCCGGCACATGGTGTTCGTAAGCGCCCGCGCCGATGAAATTCAGCGCACCGGCGTCCATCCGCGACCGATCCTGCATCAGGCGCGCAATTTCCATTTCGCTGACGGCCTCGGGCACGCGATCCAGCGACTTTATCCGCAGCTCGCCGGGAATCTCGTCAAAAAGATCTTCGACCGACTCGGCGCCGATTTCAGCCAGCATTTTGCCGACGTCATCGTCGGTGTGCGGTATGAATGGCATCTTTGCTCCGGCCGCCCGTTATGCTTCTTTTTCCAGGAACTGCTCATAGGCAGCCGCGTCCATCAGCCCGTCCAGCTCGGCCGCGTCGCCAGGCTGCATGCGGATCAGCCAGCCATCGCCGTAAGGATCCGTATTCACCAATTCCGGCGTATCGTCCAGCGCAGAATTGACTTCCAGCACCTCGCCGCCAAACGGGCAGAGCACATCGGACGCAGCCTTCACCGATTCGACGACACCGAAGGCGTCGCCGCTGGCAAAGATGCTGCCGGCCTCCGGCGCTTCGATAAAAACCAGGTCGCCGAGCGCGCCCTGGGCGTGATCGGTGATGCCGATCACGGCAGAACCATCGTCTTGCATGCGCACCCATTCGTGGTCGCTGCTGTATTTGAGATCCGCAGGTATATCGCTCATCTTGTGCTCCTTTATACCACTGCCTTGCCATTACGCACGAAGGCGGTTTTGCCGGCTTTCGCAGGCACGACTCTGCCGCGAATTTCGACCTCGCATTCGCCGCCGCACCCGGCCGGCACTCTTGCCATGCCGATCGAACGGCCAAGGGTGGGTGAGAAACTGCCGCTGGTGGTCTCGCCATCGCCAGCGGCGCAAATGACTTTCTGGTGCGCCCGGAGTACTCCCTTGCCTTCCAGCAGCAGACCGACCAGCTTCCGGGCCACGCCTTCGGCTTGCTGTTTTTCCAACGCGGCGCGACCGATAAAATCACGGTCTTGCGGCTCGAACGCGACCGTCCAGGACAACGCAGATTCCAGTGGTGTCGTGCTCTCGTCCATGTCGTTTCCATAAAGGTTCATGCCGGCCTCCAGGCGCAATGTGTCCCTGGCGCCCAGACCACAAGGATGGATGCCCGCCTGCTTCAGCCTGCCCCAGAAAGCGGTCGCGGCGGCGGCCGGCAGCATGATCTCCCAGCCGTCCTCGCCGGTATAACCGGTCCGTGCGATAAACAACTCACCGATCCCGGCCGCACTGAAGGGTTTCAGCGCCAGCGCCGCCGCCGCCTGTTCCGGCGGCAGAACCCCCGCCGCTTTTTGCCGCGCGTTTGGCCCCTGGACCGCGATCATGGCCAGGTCGTCGCGCTCGCTGAGTGTCGGCCCGTCAGCGGACGCCTGTGCCCTGATCCAGGCCAGGTCTTTTTCGCGGGTAGCGGCGTTGACCACCATCCGGAACCAGTCCTCGGCCAGGTAATACACGATCAGGTCATCGATCACGCCACCATCGTGATGCAGCATGCACGAATACAGGGCCTTTCCCGGCTCCCGTAATTTTCCGACGTCATTGGCCAGCAGCCGGGAAAGGAAAGGACGCACCGCCGCGCCTCGCAGATCGACGACCGTCATGTGCGACACATCGAACATCCCCGCGTCGTTGCGCACCGCGTGGTGTTCTTCGATCTGCGAGCCATAATTGACCGGCATGTTCCAGCCGCCAAAATCGACGATCCGGGCGCCGAGAGCGACATGCGCGTCGTATAACGGAGTCTGTTCTGGCATGTCACTCCTTTCAAGTCGTACCGGCAATAAAAAAGGCGGCAGACCATAAATCTGCCGCCCCTCTGTCCTGAGACCTGAGAGATCGGGCCAGGACAAATCCTGACCGCACCCCTTCGGTGGACCGCATCGCGGCCGCTCTCCAGAGCCGATATGTACCCACTGTCCGTGTGCCTGAGCGTTTCCGGGCAAGTTGCGCCTTCGGCGACCCTGTCGGGTTCTCTCCAGCGGATACTTCGAATCGGGCTGAGATAATAGCCTATCGTCCCGTCGATTGTAATCGTGGGGGGGGTCGTCCGGACTTGCCGATCGCATCCGCTAACGGCGAGAATAGCCATCCGCGCAGCAGAGCAGGAGATTTCCGTGATCGCAGGCAAAATTTTCATGATCGCCGCGGCTGCCGTCCTGCTGGCCGGGCAACCGGGCCGGATCGAAGCCGATGCAACATCCGATCTGCATCAATTGTTTGCGGAATCCTGGGAACGGACGTTGCGCGAAAACCCCACCTTCGCATCCAGTTTTGGCGATCTGCGTTATAACCGGCGATGGCCCGACCGCAGCCTCGGCGCCATCGCCGTTTCTCACGCCGAGGACCGGCGCGAGCTGGCCAGGCTCATGCGGATCGAACGTTCGGCCCTTGCGGATACCGACCAGATTAACTATGAGCTGTTCATGCGCCAGAAACAGGACCAGGTCAAAGCCTACCGGTTCAGGCAATTCCTGCTGCCGCTAAATCAACGTGGCGGTATCCAGACCGCGGACCAGCTCGCCGACCGGCTGCGTTTCGATGATGCAAAGGCTTATGAAGACTGGATAGCCCGCCTGCAATCCTTTGATGTATACATGGACCAGACCATCAAGCTGATGCGGCGGGGCATCAAGGAGGGCAGGGTCCACCCGACCATCATCATGCAGCGGGTGCCGGCGCAGATCGCGGCCCAGCTCGTTGACGATCCGTCCGCCAGCTCGTTTTTCGCGCCCTTCAACGATATGCCCGAGAGCATATCCGTGCGCCGCCGGGGCAAGTTGGAAGCCCGGGCGGGCACGGCGATCGCGCGCGCAGTCCTGCCGAGTTTCAAGCGCCTGGCCAGGTTCATCGACAAGAGTTACCTGCCCATGACCCGGGACCAGGTCGGCGCATATGCACAGCCCGATGGCGAGGCCTTCTACCAATTCCGGGTCGAGCACTACACGACCACATCCCTGAGCGCCGATGAAATCCATAAAATCGGTCTGCGGGAAGTCGCCAGAATACGCGCGGAGATGATGGAAATCATCGAGAACTTGAATTTTAGCGGCAGTTTCGACGATTTTCTTGAATTTTTGCGTACAGATCCGCAATTTTACTATGACGACCCGGACCAACTGCTGGCGGGTTATATCGCGATCACCAAGCGTATCGACCCACAGTTGCCAAAACTTTTCGACCGCTTGCCAAAGGCGCGCTACGTGGTCAAGCCGATTCCGGCGGCAATTGCGCCCGACACCACTACCGCTTATTACTCGCAGCCGGCCGCCGATGGCAGCCGGCCGGGCACTTATTTCGTCAACCTGTACCGCCCGGAAGTCCGGCCGAAGTACGAAATGGAAGTATTGAGCGTGCATGAAACCGTGCCCGGCCATCACTTCCAGATCGCACTCGCGCAAGAACTGGGCGAGCTGCCCGCGTTCAGGCGCTATGGTGGATTTACCGCTTTCGTCGAGGGTTGGGGCCTGTACAGCGAGAGTCTGGGCGGAGACCTTGGACTGTACGCGGACCCCTATTCCGAGTTCGGCCGGCTCACCTATGAAATGTGGCGTGCGGTGCGCCTGGTCGTCGATACCGGCATGCACGCGAAGCAGTGGAGCCGGCAGAAGGCGATAGATTTCTTCAAGGCCAATGCGGCGAAAACCGAGTTCGACATCGTCAACGAGATTGATCGGTATATCGTCATGCCCGGCCAGGCCCTGGCATACAAGATCGGCGAGCTGAAAATCAAGCAGCTGCGCCGGCAAAGCCAGGAGGCACTGGGTGAAGGTTTTGACATCAAACGCTTCCACGACGCGGTGCTCAGCAAGGGCGCAGTACCGCTCGATGTGCTGGAAAGCCAGATCAACGCCTGGATAGCCGCGGAAAAAAACCGTCTTGGCAAAACTCACTAAAGCGATATTGGCCAACGCATGAGTATCGATCGCAGAAAATCCACTACCTGCCGGGTCGGCGGGATAAGCATCGGCGGTGACGCGCCGATCGTGGTGCAGTCAATGACCAATACCGATACCGCCGATATCGAGGCGACGGTCAGCCAGGTCCTCGAACTGGCCGAGGCCGGCTCCGAGCTGGTACGGATCACGGTCAACAATATCGAGGCGGCCAAAGCCGTACCGGAGATCCGCGAGCGCCTGGACCGACTCGATTGCGATACGCCGTTGATCGGCGATTTTCATTTCAACGGCCACAAGCTGTTGCGCGAAGTCGGTGCCTGCGGCGATGCGCTCGCCAAGTTCCGCATCAACCCCGGCAACGTGGGCCGCGGCAAAAAGCGCGACCCCCAGTTCACCGAGATGATCGAAGTCGCCTGCGAGAAAAACAAAGCGGTGCGCATCGGCGTCAACTGGGGCAGCCTCGACCAGGATCTGCTGACCTTGCTGATGGACGAAAACTCAGCCCGCCGTGAGCCGCTGGATGCGCGCCAGGTCGTGCTGGAGACCATGCAGCAATCCGCCCTGCGCAGCGCCAGCCGTGCCGAGGAAATCGGCCTCGGACACGATCAGATTATCCTTTCCTGCAAGATGTCCGGCGTCCAGGACCTGATCGCCGTTTACCGGGACCTGGCGGGGCGTTGCGACTACCCGTTGCACCTGGGCCTGACCGAGGCAGGAATGGGCAGCAAGGGCATCGTTGCCTCGACCGCCGCGATGGGCGTGCTGCTGCAACAAGGCATCGGCGACACCATACGTATTTCCCTGACGCCGGAACCGGGCGCTTCGCGGGCCCGGGAAGTCCAGGTCGCGCAAGAGATATTGCAAAGCATGGGCCTGCGCGCGTTCTCGCCGGTAGTCATCGCCTGCCCGGGTTGCGGACGCACCACCAGCACGATTTTCCAGCAACTCGCCCAGGAAATCCAGGCCGATATCCGCCAGCGCATGCCCGAATGGCGGGAACGCTACCCCGGCGTAGAAAACATGAGCGTCGCGGTGATGGGTTGTGTCGTTAACGGACCGGGCGAAAGCAAACACGCCAACATCGGCATCAGCTTGCCGGGCAGCGGTGAAAAACCGGTCGCGCCGGTATACGAAGACGGCAAGAAAACGGTTACCCTTAAAGGCGATAACATCGCCGGAGAATTCAAGGGACTGGTAGCCGACTATATTCGCAGTCACTACTCGGAAAAACATGGCCAATGAGTTACAAGACAGGCACTGCAAGCCCTGTGAAGGCGGGGTGGAAGCCCTGTCGCATGAGGCCGCGACCGCGATGGTCGGGCAACTCGAGGACGGCTGGGCGTTGTCGGCCGATGGCAAGGAAATCCGCCGCGATTATTCCTTTGGCGGCTTTTACCAGACCATGAGCTTCGCCAATGCCGTGGCCTGGATCGCCAATGCCGAAAACCACCACCCGGATCTCGAGATCGGCTATGGCCACTGCCTGGTGCGCTACACGACCCACGCAATCGATGGCCTTTCTGAAAATGATTTTATATGCGCGGCAAAAATAGACGCGCTAGGAAGTTGATCAGATACCGAGCTTGTTGAGAATATCGGCGATCCGACCGAGCACCATCGTCAGCGCCGGATGGCTGGTTTCAAAGCGATCGATGTTCCCGCTAACCGTCTCGACCAGGTTGGCCGGCGTTTCGTTCTCGCCATCGGCCAATAAATGACCAATGCTGGCATGCAACTCCGCCAGCTGAGCCCTGGCATCGTCATCCAGGCTGCTCCCCTCAGCCAGCTCCCCCTGCAACTCATCGAGTAATTTTTCCAGTTCGGCGTGCGGCATGCTGTTGCTCCTTTATCCATTTTGCCCGCTTTGCGCCAGCCTTTGCAAGGCGTCTCCGCTAAGCCTGTAGGGCATGAATCCATCGACCCGCCGTGCGCCGATGGAGTGATAAAAATCAATGGCGGGTTCGTTCCAGTCAAGCACCATCCAGTCCAGGCGCCCACAATTTTTTTCGATGGTTTTTTTCGCCAGCTCGCGCAACAGGCCGACACCGATCCCGAGGCCGCGAAACGCCGGGCGAACAAAAAGGTCCTCGAGGAAGATTCCGGGCTGGCCGAGAAAGGTCGAGTAATTGTGGAAATACAAAGCGAAGCCAGCCGCTTCCATGGCGCCATTATCCGCAACCGCCTCGGCAATCAGAACTTCGGCAAAAGCCGGCTCGGCAAAAAGACTGGCCAACAGTTTTTCCACGGTGGCGCTCACCTGGTCGCCCAGTTTCTCGTAATCGGCCAGTTCCCTGATAAAAGAGAGGATCAATGAAGCATCCTTCCGCTCGGCCGCGCGCACCCGGAAACGACCCGCGCTCATCGAACCTCCTCGCGTAATCCGTACCCAGGATGTGCCGGCCCGGTGAGCAACTCAGGCAAATCTCCGCTCATCCCCATCGCTCGCCTGACGAAGGCCTTGCGGGCCGGTGGCAAGGCGTTGACCAGGCTCAACCCCAGACCGCGAATCCGCGCCAGCGACGGCAGATCGTTGCTAAACAGCCGCTTGATACCATCCATCGCCGCCAGCATGGCCAGGTTGTCGCCCTTTCGCCAGCGCTCGTAGCGCCGCAAGACCAAACGGTCCCCGGGATCCTCCCCGGCCTGCAACGCCTTGACCAACGTTTCGTGGAGCGCCGCCGCATCGAGGAATCCCAGGTTGACGCCCTGCCCGGCCAGCGGATGAATCGCATGCGCCGCGTCGCCGATCAATACCAGCCGCTGCCGGCAATAGTTTCGTGCATGCAGCAACCGCAGCGGGAACGCGGCCCGCTGACCACATGCCAGCATCCGGCCCAAAGTCCCGTCGCTGGCGGCCTCGAGTTCGCCGAGAAACTCCTTGTCGCTCAACCCGAGCAAGCGGTCGGCGCCGCCGACTGTGTTCGACCAAACCACCGAACTGCGTCCGTCGGCCAGCGGCAAAAAGGCCAGCGGACCGGATGGCAGGAATCGTTGCCAGGCCGTTTCCCGATGCGGGAGCTGGCTTTGAACATGGGTAACGACCGCCTTTTGCCGGTATGACCAGCCGGTGGTTTCGATTTCCGCCATTTCGCGGATCGGCGATGAGGCGCCGTCAGCGGCCACCACCAATGTGCAATCCACCACTTCCCCATCGGCCAACGACAACAGGGCGGTCCCATCGCCCAGCCGCAGATCGTCGACCCGGCAGTTGGACCGCACGCTGACCCGCTCCATGCCAGCTAGCGATCGCCATAAGGCGTGCCGAACCAACTGATTCTCGACGATGTGGCCAAGCGCGGCCGCGCCCACTTCGGCGGCTGAAAAATGCACCGAACCCGGGAAACCCGGCTTCGAGGCGGCATCCCAGACTTGCATCTCGCGATAGGGCGAGATGCGCGTCGCGGCGATCTCCCGCCAGGCCCCGGCGGCTTCCAGTACGCGCTGAGAAGTGGTGGCGAGCGCGACCACACGAAGATCGTAGTCATCCTTCAGCGCCGGCGGGTCGCCGGCTTCCAGCAACACCACGGCGCCTGGGTAGCGCTGATCGCGGCCGAGCAACGCCGCCAGCGCGCAACCGACCATGCCACCGCCGACAATGCAGATCGTGGGCGCATTCATTGCAACGGCACGCCCCGCGCCAACCTGGGCAGATCGCCGCCGCGGCCCATGGTATGCCTGGCCAGAAGGCTTTTGGCACCGGGCAACAAGTCAAACATGAGCAGCGCGAGGTTGCGTACGACCCGGACAGAGGTCAGCGGGTTACCGAACACCCTGACCAGCGCATCGGTGAAACTCATGACCCTGGCCTGGTCGCCCGCGCGCCAGCGGCGATATTTTTCGAGCGCCTGCGGGTCGCCGGGGTCGTCTGCACCTGCGATCACCTCGGCCAGGCCCGCGACATCCCGCAAGCTGAGATTGAATCCCTGCCCGGCGATCGGGTGCAGGCCATGGGCCGCGTTGCCGATAATCGCTACCCGGTGCCGGGTCTGCTCCGTCGCCTTGGTCATACTCAGCGGGTAGGACACCCGCGCGCCGATTTTCCGCCAGTGCCCGAGACGATAGCCAAACAGCTCCTGCAGGCGATCGAGAATCTGCCGGTCGCTCAGTTGCAGGATTTCCTCAGCCTGCTCGCTCGGCACGGTCCACACCAGCGCGCTGCGGCCTTCGCTCATCGGCAACACCGCCATCGGACCGTGCGCGGTAAACCGCTCGTAGGCGACATTTCGATGCGGCTTTTCCGTGGTCACGTTACTGATGATCGCAGTCTGGCCATAGTCCCAGACGGTGGCATCGATGCCGAGTAATTTTCTGACGACCGACTGCGCGCCATCGGCGGCGGCGACCAGCCGCCCCTGCAAATTGACGGTGTCGCCATCCTCGTCGATGAGCGCAACCCGAACCGAATCATCTTCGTCAAGCAGTGACTCCAAGCGCGCCGGGCAGAACATCCGGATGTTATCGAATGACTCGAGCGCCGCCCACAACGACCGGCCTATAACGCGATTGGGAACGACATATCCTAAAGCCGGGACCTTTTCTTCCGCGGCGCTGATGCGGCCGATACCAAAATGACCGCGATCGGAAATGTGTATGTCGCTAATGGCGGTCGCATCCTGTCTCATGCCCGCCCAGACACCGATGGTCTCGAGTATCTGCTGCGAACCATTAGCTATTGCGGTTGAGCGATCGTCGTAGCTCGGCTGGGGTACACCGTTTAGTCGCGGATCGAACGGCTCGATCACTGCAATCCGCAACGGCAACGGCGCCAGCGCGATCGCCAACGATGCACCGACCATACCGCCGCCGACTACAATGACATCAAATTCTGTCTGCTCCATTTGCATGACCCGTGCTCAGATTTCGCCGTTCATCAAGGCCTCGATGTCGGCAATTTCCCTGGGCACATCGCGGCTCAGAACCTCGCAGCCGTCCTTGGTTACCAGGACATCGTCTTCGATACGCACGCCGATCCCCCACCACTTCCTGGCGACTCCCTTGATCCCGGGCGGGATATAAATCCCGGGCTCCACGGTCATGACCATCCCCGGCTCCAGGTGACGCCACTCATCACCCACACGATAATCGCCAACATCGTGCACATCCATACCCAGCCAATGGCCGGTGCGGTGCATAAAAAATTTCTTGTAGGCAGCGGCTTTGATCAGCGCGGGCACCCGCCCCTTCAACAGGCCCAGCTTTACCAGGCCGCGGGTGATGGTTCTGACTGCTGCGTCATGCGGGTCGTTCCAGTGACATCGCGGTGAGACTTTTTCGATCGCGGCCTTTTGCGCGTCCAGGACTACCTGGTAGATCGCCTTCTGCTCGCTCGAAAACCGGCCGTTGACCGGCATGCTGCGAGTAACGTCGGACGCATAACCGCGAAACTCGCAGCCGGCGTCCACCAGCAGCATTTCCCCGTCCTCCATGCGGCGGTCGTTTTTCACGTAATGAAGAACGCAGCTGTTTGGCCCGGAACCGACGATCGGCTGATAAGCCGTTTCGCATCCGTTTCGCTTGAACTCGTGGAGCAGCTCTGCCTCGAGTTCGTATTCCATGATCCCGGGCCTGCACGCGGCCATCAGTTTTTTGTGGGCAGCGGCAGCGATGCGCGCGGCCTTGCGCATTGCGCCAATTTCGCCGCGGCTCTTGTAAAGGCGCATATCGTGCAACAGATGATCGAGCGCGATGAATTCCTGCGGCATCAGCCCGTCGCTTTGCCCGCGATTGCGCAAGCCGTCAAACCAGCCCATTACCTGCGTGTCGAAATCCGGGTGTGCCCCCATCGTGTAATAAACCCGGTCGCAGTGTTCCATCGGACCGGGAAGAATCTCATCGATATCCGATATCGGAAACGCGTCATCGGCGCCGTGGTCGGCCTGCGCGCCCT
>BFAU01000108.1 GCA_008975185.1 bacterium MnTg04
CTGGCAGGCGCCGATGATAAACCGGCCGATAAAGAAGCGGATGCGAAGGAGGCCGACAAAAAGCCGGTCGCGATAAAAGCGGATGCGAAGGAGGCCGACAAAAAGCCGGTCGCGATAAAAGCGGATGCGAAGGAGGCCGATAAAAAGCCGGTCGCCATAAAAGCGGATCCGAAAGACGCCGACGAGAAGCCGGTCGCCATAAAAGCGGATCCGAAAGAGGCCGACAAGAAGCCGGTGGCAAAAAAGGCAGCGGCCAGGAAGACCACAACGAAAAAAGCGACGGTCAGGAAAGCCACGACAAAGAAAGCGGTGACCAAGAAGGCTGCAGCAAAGAAAGCGCCCGCCAGGAAAGCGGCGCCGAAAAAGGCTGCCAGCAAGAAAACCGCCACCAAAAAGGCGAAAGACAACTAGCCGGGTCGATGCATGAAAGATCCGTGTCCGGAATCGGCGCGGCAAAGCACGATCTGCATGGCGGGCTGGCATTTGCGCAGCCCGCGCTTTTTCAGTTTGAGGAATGATTTTAATGAGCATCCCTGCGACACAGGTGAAGGAATTACGCGAGCGCACAGGCGCCGGCATGATGGAGTGTAAAAAAGCGCTGGTCGAAACCGGTGGCGATATGGAAGCCGCGGTCGATGCGATGCGCAAAAGCGGTCTGGCGAAGGCCGACAAGCGGGCGGGCCGGGTGGCCGCCGAAGGCGCCGTTGTCGTGCGCCAATCCGCGGACAATCAATTCGCAGCGATACTCGAAATCAATTGCGAGACGGATTTTGTTTCCGGTGGCGATGACTTTCGTGGCTTTGTCGATGCGGTCGCCGATGCCGTGCTGGCTGGCAAGCCCGACAGCATGGATGCGCTGATGGCGCTGTCGGCCGGTAACCAAAGCGTCGAGGAGGCGCGCCGCGACCTGGTCGCCAGGATCGGTGAGAATGTCCAGCTCAGGCGGTTCGAGCTGATCGAAAGCGCCGGCGTGCTGGCCTCGTATCTGCATGGCATCCGGATCGGCGTGGTCGTCAGCGCCGAGGGTGGGGACATTGATCTCGCCCGGGATATCGCGATGCATGTCGCGGCGCTCAGCCCGCAGTGCGTGTCGGAAGGCGATGTACCGGCTGAGACACTGGCCAGGGAAAGAGAAATCCTCGCCGCACAGGCACAAACCGAGGGCAAGCCCGAGGAGATCGTCGAGAAAATGGTCGCTGGCCGGATGCGCAAATTCCTGGCTGAGATTACGTTGGCCGGACAGCCCTTCGTCAAGGACCCCGATCTGACCGTCGGCAAACTGCTGAAGCAGAACAATGCCACGGTTGCCCGTTTTGTTCGTTTCGAGGTGGGCGAGGGCATCGACAAGGCCGAGGGGAATTTTGCCGACGAGGTTATGGCCCAGGTGAAGGGCGCTTAGCCCGCAAAATCGGGTAATATCGGGAACCCCGTGAGAGCGGGGTTCTTTGTATCCGCAGAACCTGGAAGATAAAGAGGCTTTATGGGCGATTCCAAACCGGTGCCAAAGCGAATTTTGCTAAAGCTCAGCGGCGAAGCGCTGATGGGCCAGCTGGATTACGGCGTGGACCCGGAGGTGATACGTCGCATTGCAGCAGAGATTGCCGAAGTCAGGGACATGGATGTACAGATTGGCGTGGTGCTCGGCGGCGGCAATATTTTCCGGGGGGCCGGTCTCGCCAGATCGGGGATGGACCGGGTCACCGGCGACCAGATGGGCATGCTGGCGACGGTGATCAACAGCCTGGCTTTTCAAGACGCGCTGGAAAGAGAAGGTGTACAAGCCCGGGTCATGTCGGCCCTGCAAATCAATGCGGTTTGCGAAGACTACATTCGGCGCCGGGCGATCCGGCACCTGGAAAAAGGCCGGGTAGCGATTTTCGCCGCCGGTACCGGGAACCCCTTCTTTACGACAGATACGGCAGCCAGTTTGCGTGCGATCGAAATTGGTGCGGATATACTTCTCAAGGCGACCAAGGTGGATGGTATCTATTCCGCCGACCCGCTCAAAGAGCCATCCGCGCGGCGTTATACCCAGATCAGCTACGACGAGGTGCTGCGCGGCAAGTTGCAGGTCATGGACGCGACCGCGATCGTCATGTGTCGCGACAACAATATTCCGTTGCGCGTGTTCAACCTGACGACAGCGGGCAGCTTACTGCGCATCATGCGGGGGGAGGCGCTGGGAACCTTGGTGGATAACGGTCTGGAGCAGATGCAGGAGGCAGTCAGTGATTAACGGTATCGAAAAAAGCGCATCGACACGGATGGGCAAGAGTGTTGAAGCGTTTGTCCAGGAACTGAAAAAGCTCAGGACCGGCCGCGCGCACACCAGCCTGCTGGAACACATTACGGTCGATTATTACGGGGCGCAGGTTCCACTCAACCAGGTCGCCAACATCACGGTCGAGGATGCGCGCACGCTGGCCGTAAACCCGTGGGAGAAATCGATGATCCAGGTCGTCGAAAAAGCCATCATGACTGCGGATCTGGGCCTGAACCCGACCACCGCAGGCACCGTGATTCGAGTCCCGCTGCCGGCGCTGACGGAGGAACGGCGCAAGGACATGACTCGTGTGGTGCGTCACGAGGCGGAGAACGCGCGGGTTGCGGTACGCAATATTCGCCGCGACGCCCTGCATGACGTCAAGGAGTTTCTCAAGGAAAAAATGATCACCGAAGACGATGACCATCGCGCGCACGACGAGGTGCAGAAACTGACCGACGATCATGTTGCCAGGATCGACAAGATCCTCGCAGAAAAAGAAGCTGAATTGCTGGAGGTATAGGGACTTCGGCGCATCGCTTCGGTACTTGTGCCCGAGCGATATACCGTACCCCAACAGTTACCATGACGGAACAGGCAGACAAAACCGGCCAGCAGCAGGGCGCCAAGGGCGTCTTGCATGTCGCGATCGTCATGGATGGCAACGGTCGCTGGGCGAAGCGACGCAGGTTGCCCCGGCACGCGGGTCACCGGGCCGGGGTCAAGGCGGCGCGGCGCACCGTAGAGGCCTGCGTTGCGCTGGGAATCCGTACCCTGACGCTATTCGCCTTTAGCAGTGAAAACTGGGGCAGGCCCAGCGCAGAAGTACAACAATTGATGGCCTTGTTTATCGATGCCCTGAACCAACAGGTTCCGGAGCTGAATGAGAAAGGGGTCAGGCTCACGATCATCGGCGACCGGGAACAGTTGCCCGCCGACCTGGTTCGCCAGATCGAGGAATCTGAAGCGATGACTGCAGACAACGACCGCCTGAACCTGGTCGTCGCGGTCGCATACGGGGGTCGCTGGGATATTGTCAATGCATGCAAAGGCCTGGCGCGGCAGGTTGCCGATGGCGAGTTGTCGGCCGGGGACATAGACGAAAACCGCCTGGCGGCACAGATGCAGCTGGCCGGCCTTGGCGACCCGGATCTGTTTATTCGAACCGGCGGGGATTCCCGCATCAGCAATTTCCTGCTTTGGAACCTGGCTTATACGGAGCTGCATTTCAGCGCATCGCTGTGGCCCGATTTTGAGCCGAAGGAACTGGAAGCGGTGGTGGGCAGTTTCCATGGGCGGGAACGGCGTTTTGGGAAAACATCGGCACAGGTGAGCGGCGACTATGCTTAAGCAAAGAATCATCACCGCCGTGGCCTTGCTGGCGGCGCTCGCCGGCGTGGTTTTGTTTTTGCCGCCGCCGGCCGCATTGATTACGCTGACCCTGGCGATCAGCCTGGGCATCTGGGAATGGAGCCAGTTCCTTGGCGCAAAATCCTTGCCGTGGCGGTTGCTGTACGTCGTCGCGTTGCTGGCGTCGATGGTTGCCGCGTGGTTTTACAGCTTTCAACCCGGGGGTTTGCAACTGATTCTGCAGGTTACGCTGGCCTGGTGGCTGGTGGCTTTCGTTTGGGTCATGCGTTATCCGACCGCGATCCCGGTGGTGGTCGGCGTTTTATCGGGGATCCTGGTGCTGGCGCCGGCCTGGCTTGCGTTGAGCCGTCTGCTGGTCGCGGATGATGGCGTGGTCTGGGTCGTTTTCGTGCTGTTTCTGGTTTGGGCAACCGACATCGGCGCCTTTGCCGCGGGCAAACTGTTTGGCAAAATCAAATTGATACCCAGGGTCAGCCCGGACAAAACCTGGGAGGGCGTGATCGGCGGAATCGCGCTGGCCGCAATCGTCGCCATTGCCGGCGCAATGTATTTCCAGCAAGACCCGCTGAGCTTTGTTTCCCTGTGTGTCGCCGTGTCGGCGATTTCTGTCGTCGGCGACCTGATTGTCAGTGTTTTCAAAAGGCACCACGGCCTGAAAGACAGTGGGCGAATTTTCCCGGGTCACGGCGGCATGCTTGATCGCATCGACAGTATTTGCTCGGCGGCCCCGGTGTTCGTACTCGGGCTGAGCTGGCAGGGACTGGTCTGATGAAAGGCGTCAGCATCCTCGGGTCGACCGGGAGCGTCGGTTGCAGCACGCTGGACGTGATCGCACGCAACCCCGATGGCTTTCGCGTAATCGCGCTGACTGCCAGGGGCAATCACCAGCGCTTGTTGCAACAGTGCATCCGTTTCGAGCCGGACCTGGCGGTAATGACGGACCAGGAGGCGGCCGATGTTCTTCGGGAAGGACTGCGACAGGCTGGCCTGAAAACGACGCTGCTCGCCGGCGCCGATGCGCTGGTCGAAGCGGCCAGGTTGCCGCAGGCCGATTTCGTCATGGCCGCGATTGTCGGCGCCGCCGGGTTGCTGCCGACCCTGGCCGCGGCACAGTCCGGCAAGAGGGTTTTGCTTGCCAACAAAGAATCGCTGGTGCTCGCCGGGCATTTATTGATGGAGGCCGTAGCGAACAACGGCGCAACCTTGATCCCGATCGACAGCGAGCACAACGCGATTTTCCAGTGCCTGCCCGATCCGGGCGGCCGGCGTTCGAAACAGGGCGTTCGCAAATTGTGGTTGACAGCATCGGGCGGTCCGTTTTTGAATACGCCGGTTTGTGAGCTCGAAAATGTGACGCCGGAACAGGCTTGCGCTCACCCGAACTGGGACATGGGCGATAAAATTTCGGTCGACTCGGCTACGATGATGAACAAGGGCCTTGAGCTGATCGAGGCCAGTCATTTGTTCGCAATGCCGCCGGATGACATTGAGATTCTGATCCACCCGCAGAGCATCGTGCATTCGCTGGTGGAATACCGCGATGGTTCGGTGTTGGCGCAACTGGGCAACCCGGATATGCGTACGCCTATTGCCCACGCTCTTGCGTGGCCGGAGCGTATGGAATCCGGGGTGAAATCGCTGGACCTGGTGGCTATCGCGAAGCTCGAATTCGAAGCGCCCGACACGGATCGCTTCCCGTGCCTGGCGCTCGCCAGGGCGGCTGCGGAACGAGGCGGTACGGCCCCGGCGGCGCTGAATGCCGCGAATGAAATCGCCGTACAGGCGTTTCTCGAACGGCGCCTTCCCTATACCGAAATTGCCGCGGTTATCGGCAATACGATGGAATGCCACAGCGTTGGGGTGGTCGAATCCCTGGAGACGGTCATCGAGGCCGACCAATGGGCACGCGAAAAAGCGGAGCGGACAGTCGATGAGGCGGGGATAACGGCATGACCCAGTTGCTAATCACTATTACGGCTTTTGTCGTGGCGATCTCGGTGCTGGTCGCGGTCCACGAGTTCGGGCATTTCTGGGTCGCCAGGAAACTGGGTTTCAAGGTGCTCAAATTCTCGATCGGCTTTGGCCGCCCCCTGTGGGTATACAAAGGTCGCGATGACATGGAGTTCATGATCTCGGCTATACCGCTGGGCGGCTACGTAAAGATGCTGGACGAGAGGGAAGGCCCGGTTGCGCCTGAAGATTTGCATCGCGCTTATAACCGCAAGTCCGTCGCCAGCAGGCTGGCGGTATTGTCTGCTGGGCCGGCGTTCAATTTTCTTTTTGCCGTGATTGCGTACTGGGTGCTTTTTGTGATCGGTATCAGCGGTCTTAAACCGGTGGTCGGGGATATCGCCGTGGACTCGCCTGCCGCGGCGGCGGGCATGGAAAGGGGCGACCTTATTATTTCGATCGGCGATCAGGAGATCCGATCCTGGGCACAGGTTCCGCTCAGTCTGATCGAGGTGTTGCTGGATTCCGGTGACATTGCGATGAGCGTCGTCGGTGCGGACGGCTATCGGCGAAGCCTGGCTATCGATGTGGGCGGGCGCGAAAACGAACTGAGCGATCCATCCTTGCTGTTCAGCGGCCTGGGATTCAATCGCTGGTTCCCGCTGATCCCGCCACTGCTCGACGAGATTAGCCCCGGCGGGTCGGCGGACCAGGCGGGACTGAAAAGCGGTGACCTGGTGGTATCCGCCGATGGGGTGAGCGTCGATGACTGGCGTAGCTGGGTGGAGTTTGTCCGGGCGCGCCCAGGCGCAGAAATCGGCATGCAAATCGAGCGCGATGGCCGGCGCCTCGAGATGCAGATGAGCATCGCTCGCGTCGAAACGGAGCAGGGCGTTATCGGGCGTATCGGCGCTTCGGTTCGGGTACCGCCGGGAGACCTGTACGCCGACCTGCGCATGGTTGAGCGGTATTCGTTTTTCAGCGCGCTGGGCCGCGGCCTGACGAGAACGTGGGACACTTCGATACTGACGCTGCGGTTGGTCGGGCGCATGATAAGCGGCCAGATTTCCGCACAAAATATTTCCGGTCCGATCAGCATTGCCGCCTACGCCGGCGCCGCGGCCAGTCTTGGCCTGGAAGAATTTCTCGGCCTGCTCGCGATACTCAGCATCAGTCTCGGCATCGTCAACCTGTTGCCGATTCCGCTTCTCGATGGCGGTCAGATGGTTTATGTCGTGGCGGAGGGCATCAGGGGGAAGCCGCTGTCGGAAAAAGTCCAGTTGCTCGGACAGCGAATCGGTATCGCAATGCTGATCATGATCATGGGCCTTGCTTTTTATAACGATTTCAACCGGCTGTTTGGATGAGGGCTGCCGTCAGTACGATCGGGAGATTAGGGATGTGCCTGACCCTGGCCGTTTTTCTGCTTGGCGCGGCTGGCGCCGAAGAGGACGGTTTCCTGGTGCGTGACATGCGGGTCGAAGGCAACCAGCGGATAACCGATGGCACCATTTTCAATTACCTGCCGATCAATGTCGGTGATGTCCTCGATCAGCAGCGGCTGCAGGAAGCGATCCGTGCGTTGTACGAAACCAAGTTTTTCGATGATGTTGAGCTCAGGAACGATGACGGCGTGTTGCTGATCGTAGTCCTGGAAAGGCCATCTATCGAAAGTTTCAGTATCACCGGCAACAAGAGCATCAAGACAGAGGACATGGAAGCCGAGTTGCGCCGGATTGGCCTGGCTGAGGGCAAGACCTTCGATCGGTCGGTACTCGAAGGCGTGACCGATGCGATTACCGAGCAGTATTTCAGCCAGGGCAAATACAGCGCGACGGTGAATACAGAAGTTTCCAATGTTGGCAAGAACCGGGTGCAAATCGATATCACCGTCGTCGAAGGCGAAC
>BFAU01000109.1 GCA_008975185.1 bacterium MnTg04
CCTGCGCGATTTCCCGGATCGCCCTGGTCACGGCAACATCTTCGGTCAGGTCGAAATAATGTATCCCTTTGTCACGGGCGACCTTGCCAACCGCTTCATTGCAAAAATAGGGCAAACCGGAAACTACTGCAGCCACCGGGTTGTCATCGATGTGCGCGGCCAGTCTGATCGGGTCGGTAGCGTCCAGCTCATGCGCCGTCACGTTATCCAGTCCGTGCGACTCGGTTACCGATCGGGCGGCGCCGCCATTTATATCAGCGAGTTGAACCTGGTAGTCGCCGGAATCGGCCAGCAAGCCGCTGATCATTGCGCCTATTTTTCCAGCCCCGAGTACGAGTATGCGATGCATCTGCCTGCTCCAGTTGTGACGACCTGTTTGCCGGGCCGCGGAGTTTGCGAAAACCCGGCTGCGGCGGGCCAACAGGAGCCGCATTGTGCCAATAGAATCTGTGATTTTCCATAGGCTTTTACCTTTTGCCCACCCGGCAAAGCGGCTAACATGCCCTGATGAGCAGGAACCCCACGCAATCAGACTGGCATCCGGCGAGCTGGCAGAACCGGACGGCGAGCCAGATGCTGCCCTATCCCGACCAGGACAAGGTGGCAGACGTGTTGTCGCGCCTGGGCCGTCTGCCGCCACTGGTTACTTCGTGGGAGGTCGAGCGCCTGAAATCGGAGTTAGCCGAAGCGCAGCGTGGCGAGCGATTTCTGCTGCAAGGCGGTGACTGCGCGGAGCGATTCGATGAATGCAATTCAGAGCTGATCGCAAAGAAACTGAAAATTCTGATGCAAATGAGCCTGGTCCTGTTGTATGGGCTAAAAAAGCCGCTGGTGCGGGTAGGAAGAATTGCAGGCCAATACGCCAAGCCGCGTTCGACCGACACCGAGACGCGGGATGGGGTTACCTTGCCCACCTTTCGTGGCGATCTGATCAACAAAGCCGGGTTCACGCCGGAAGAGCGGACGCCGGACCCGGAATTGATGCTGGTAGGTTACCAGAGAGCTTCGCTGACCCTGAATTTCATACGCGCGCTGGTAGACAGCGGATTTGCCGATTTGCATCACCCGGAATACTGGGATATGGATTTTGCCAGCCACTCGTCGCTGGAACAGGAATACCGGCGTATCGTCAGTTCGATCAGCGATTCGATGGACTTTTTCGAGTCCATTTCAGGCCGTTCCATTCATCAAACCACCCGCGTTGCCATGTTTACCAGCCACGAAGGCCTGCATCTGCCCTACGAGCAGGCGCAGACCCGGTACATACCGCGCTGGGAGCGCTGGTATAACCTGGCAACCCACTTCCCATGGATCGGCGTGCGCACCGGCGATCTGGATGGCGCCCATGTCGAATACTTCAGGGGTATCTCCAACCCGCTGGGGATCAAGGTCGGACCCAGGATGACCGGCGAGTCGCTGCAGAAGCTACTGGCGGTACTCAATCCGCTGAATGAACCCGGGCGTATTACGCTGATTCACCGATTTGGAGTCGGCCAGATCGAGAAAAAGCTGCCGTCCTTGATTCGCGCCGTGCAGGCTACCGGTTCGCCGGTGCTGTGGTGTTGCGACCCCATGCACGGCAATACCGAAATTACCGCGGACGGCGTCAAGACCAGGCGTTTCGACAACATCCTGGATGAACTGGAAATGTCCTTCGAAATACACGGGAGCACAGACAGCCATCTCGGTGGCGTTCATTTCGAGATGACCGGCGAGGATGTGACCGAATGTACCGGTGGGGCTCGCGGTCTGACCGATGCGGACCTGGCCAGGTCCTACAAGTCGCAAGTGGATCCGCGGCTCAATTATGAACAGGCCCTGGAACTGGCCATGCGAATTACCGGCAAAAACTTCAGGTCGGCCGCCAGCCAAGATTCCTGAAATCGCTTGCCATTTGCTCGCGTGATATTTCGCGCCATTGGCCTGGCATCAACGTCCCAAGCGACCATGGCCCGATGTCCGTCCGGATCAGCCGAAGCGTCGGCAGACCCACGGCAGCCGTCATTCGCCTTACCTGGCGGTTCAGACCGCGCTCGATCACCATTTCCAGCCAGTGATCCGGCACCGATTTTCGAATGCGGATCGGCGGGTTTCGCGGCCACAGTCCGGCTGGTTCGGGTACGGTACGCGCGGCCGCGGCGCGGACCAGCCTGCCCTTGAGGTTGACGCCGGCGCAAAGGCTGGCGAGGGCATCCTGCGATGGACTGCCCTCGACCTGGACCAGGTAGGTTTTCGCCAGCTTGTACTTTGGATCGGATATCCTCGCCTGCAAACCACCGTGGTCAGTCAGCGCCAGCAAACCCTCGGAGTCAAAATCCAGTCTCCCGGCCGGATAAACGCCTTTTTGATCCACCCAGCGGGCCAGCGTGGGGCGCCCGTCTGCGTCGCTAAACTGGGAAAGACATCGAAACGGTTTATTGATCAGCAGCAAGCGCATTACCCGACCATGCCAGATCAGGTGGCCGGATGAAATACGCGGATTAATCGTCCGCAATCGACAGATTATTGGCTGTAGTCCGGCACGCCGCCTGCCTAGCATGTATCTCATGCCAGCGAATCTCAATATCCTGCTGCTAGACCCGGAACCGCTGACCCGCCTCGCGCTCGCCGAAATGATCCCGCGCCTGGGCAAGATGCAGGTGATCTGCCAGACGCATAGCCTGGCCCACTGCATTCAGCAAACGGAGAAGCTGTGGCCAGACATCGTACTGGTCCGGGAAAAGCATCCACTGGTAGACGCTCAGCAACTCGCCAGCGCTTTTTCGGCACGGGGTTTCCGGAACCTGGTTTGCATCTCCGAAGAAAGCCGGCCGGTATACCTCAAACATCTGATAAACCTCGGGGTAGCGGGTCTGTTGACCGATGAATGTAGCCCCACAGAGCTGAAATCCTCGCTCGAGTCGGTTGCCAGGGGCCACAGCTACGCCTCGCCCGCGGTCGCCAGGTCGTTGATGCGGGAGTCCGGCCAACCACAAGGTCCGCCGATCGAGAGCCTGTCTCGGCGCGAGTTCCAGGTGTTGCGCCTGATCTGCGCTGGCCTCAACGCCGGGGAAATCGCAAAAAAACTCGGGCTGAGCCCAAAGACCATCAGCACCTACCGTTACCGGATCCGGTTGAAACTCAATCTGAAAAATTCCGCGGAACTGATCACCGCGGGCCTGCGCATGAGAGAAAAAGGGCTGCTTTCCGCGGACAGCGCGATCCCGGTAAACAGCTAGCCCGGCCATTCGCCAGCGAGAGATTGCCGATTCCCACGCACTCGCTTCATACTAGAGCCCATGAGCGAGCAATTGTTTTCCATCGACTGCAGGCGGTGCCCGCGGCTGGCTGGTTTCCTGGACGAGGTAGCAGAGCGTTATCCCGATTACCATGCCCGGCCGGTCGCACCTTTTGGCGACAACGGTGCGCGACTGCTGATTGTCGGCCTGGCTCCGGGGATGCATGGTGCAAACGCAACGGGCCGGCCGTTTACCGGCGATTACGCGGGCATATTGTTGTATCAAACCTTGTTCGACCTGGGGCTTGCCAGCCAGCCGGATGCAACTGCGGTCGATGATGGCCTCGAACTCTATGGCTGCCGGATCACCAACGCCGTCAAGTGCCTGCCACCGGAGAACAAACCGACGGGCGGCGAAATCGATACCTGCAACGATTACCTGGCAGCGGAGCTCGAGCGTCTTCCCGATTCATCGGTGGTGCTCGCGCTTGGAACCATCGCCCACCGCGCGGTTCTCAAGGCCCGAAAATGCAAGTTATCGGCATTCCCTTTTGCGCACGGCGCCGAACATAAACTGGAGAAATTTCACCTGGTCGACTCGTACCACTGCAGCCGCTACAACACCCAGACCCGCCGGCTGAACAAGGACATGTTTCTGGCGGTACTCGGGCGGGCGAAAGAGCTCGCTGGCCTTGCTTGAGTGGACCCGCATATGGTGACGGCAAATAAATCGGCCAGGCCCGCGTTCGATGCGCAGCCTTTCCTGGCGCGCCTGACCAGTAAACCCGGTATATACCGAATGCTGGGGGCCGATGACGAAGTGCTGTACGTCGGTAAAGCCAGGAACCTGAAACGTCGGCTAAGCAGTTATTTCCGGGGCAGGGCGCAATCGGCCAAGACCTACCGGATGCTTGGCGAGGTTCGCGATGTCGATGTAACCGTGACGGTGACCGAAACAGAGGCTTTGCTGCTCGAATACAACCTGATCAAGAAATATCAGCCGCGGTTCAATGTGTTGCTGAGGGACGACAAGAGTTTTCCCTATATATACGCCAGTACCGATCATGCGTTTCCACGGCTGAGTTTTTATCGAGGAGCCCGCAAGGGGGCAGGAAAATACTTCGGGCCTTACCCGAGTACCCACGCCGTCAGGGAGACACTGAGCTATCTGCAGAAATTGTTTTTGATCCGGCCATGCGACAACAGTTATTTTTCGAACCGCAGCCGGCCCTGCCTGCAATACCAGATCAAGAGGTGCTCGGCGCCCTGTGTCGGGTTGATCGGGAAGGAAGAATACGGCAGCGATGTTGCCGATGCGCTGCTCTTTCTCGAAGGCAAAAGCAACCTGGTCATCGATGGGCTTGTCGAGCGCATGGATGTTTCGGCAGAAGCCCGGGACTATGAAAAAGCAGCGCATTACAGGGACCAGATAGCCGCCCTGAAGAAAGTCCAGGAACGGCAGTTTGTCTACGGAAGGACCGGGAATTTTGATGCAGTCAGCCTGGTTAGCGCAAAAAACACTTTTTGTGTCAGCGTCATGTTCGTGCGCTCGGGGCGCAGCCTCGGCAGCAAGTCGTACTTCCCGAAAACTGCACCGGGCTCGACCGTCAATGAAGTGATGTCGGCGTTCCTCGCCCAATATTACCTCGCGCGTGAGGCGCCGGATGAGGTGCTGATTTCCAGCCGCGTGGAGGATGCGGATTTGCTCGAGGAAACGCTGGGCAAAAGAGCCGGCAGAAAAGTTTCCATCCGTCATCGAGTCCGCGGTCAACGTGCACGCTGGCTGGAGATGACCAGGACCAACGCCGAGCATGCGCTCGGCCAAAGACTGTCTGGAAACGCCACGATGATGGCGCAACTGGAGGCCGTAAAGCAGCAACTGGACCTCGCCGAAGTTCCGCAACGGCTTGAATGTTTCGATATCAGCCACACCCAGGGCGAGGCTACGGTCGCTTCATGCGTGGTGTTCAACCACGAAGGCGCGGCGAAATCCGAGTATCGCCGTTTCAATATCAAGGGCGTTACGCGCGGCGACGATTATTCCGCGATGCGCCAGGCGATGACGCGGCGCTATCTGCGGGTCAAAAAAGGTGAAGCCCCGGTGCCGGATATGGTCATTATCGATGGTGGCAAAGGGCAGCTTGCCGAGGCACAGAAAGTGATGCAGGAGCTACAATTGACGGACATTCCTTTGTTGGCTGTCGCCAAGGGGGCGGGGCGGCGCGCCGGAAAAGAAAAGCTGTTCTTGTCGGGTCACAAGCAGCCATTTATACTCCCAGCCAGTTCCCCGGCACTGCATCTGATTCAGCAGATTCGTGACGAAGCCCACCGTTTTGCCATCGGCGGACACCGCCGGCAGCGCGCCAGGTCGAGGCGGGTGTCGGTGCTGGAGGCGATCCGCGGTCTCGGCCCGAAAAGACGACGCGAACTGTTGCGCCAGTTCGGTGGCCTGCAAGGCGTAAAAGAGGCTCGGATCGGAGATTTGGCCAGGGTAAAAGGGATCAGCCGAAACCTGGCTGAAAAAATTCATTCGGTATTCCACCCGGATCAGTAGGCACAAAGGCATACAGACGACATGGTTTGGCACTTGCCCAACATTATGACCTTCTCCAGGCTCGCAATGCTGCCGGTGTTTGTGGTCGCATTTTACTTGCCGTTTGACTGGGCCAGACCGGTGGCTTGTTTTATTTTTGCAACCGCGGCGCTTACGGACTGGGCCGACGGATTTTTTGCCCGAAGAATGGGCCTGGACTCACGCTTTGGTGCGTTTATCGATCCCGTCGCCGATAAGCTGATTGTGGCAACCGCGCTGGTATTGATCGTGCAGACAGACGCCCGCTGGTTCGTCGCCCTGGCCGCCGCCGTGATCATCGGTCGTGAGCTGACGATTTCCGCGCTGCGTGAATGGCTGTCTGAAACCGGGATGCGGGCCAAGGTTAAGGTCTCACGGCTGGGCAAGACCAAGACGGCTTTCCAGATGACCGGGTTGAGTTTCCTGATCTACAGGCAAGACCTCTGGAGCCTCCCCATCTACGATATTGGCCTGTTATTGATCGTAATCGCAGCTGGCCTGACGCTTTGGTCCATGTTCGACTACTGGCGCGCCGCATGGCCGCTGCTGACCAGTGAGTGAGCCCTGCTTGACAGTCCACGGGCAGCGGCTAAAATAGCACGCCGCTTCGAACCCGGAAGCGACTGCGGGTGTAGCTCAGGGGTAGAGCGAGACGTTGCCAACGTCTAGGTCGACGGTTCAATTCCGTTCACCCGCTCCAGATCGGCAGGCAAACCCGGCCATTGGCCGGGCTTGTTTTTTATTTGCCCGTGACCGCATTGGTCTTTTCAGCCATCTCGTCAAGGCGCTTTATTTCATCTGCCCGATCCAGGTACTCCCAGCGCTGAAGCGCAATTGGAACGTTACCGTTTTGCATCAGGGAATCGTGGAAATGCCGGAGACTGAATTCTTCTTTGAGATCCAGCCTGGCATCGCTGAGAAACCGGTTGATTTGCAGCGCACCGATTTGATAGCTGATCGCCTGTCCCGGGTTAAAAGCAAAAAAGACCGCCTCCTGGGTCGCTGTTTCAAGATCCATCGGCACGGTCCGGGCCAGGTAGGCGCCGGCTTGCTCGATCGTGAAATCACCGGTCGCCAGGCGAATATCGACTTCGACCCGCAAAGCTCGTAAGCGCATAAAGCTGTAAATGGTTTCCCGGGTTTTCGGGCTGTCGTCGAACAGCCCGGCCTGCAACAACATCTCCTCGACATAAAAACCGATGCCTTCGTTGGCGCCGGAATCTATATAGCGCCGGCGCACTGGGTCGGGATTCTTCCACGACTGTGCAAGTTGAAAATAATGGCCCGGCACGCCTTCATGGACAATCAGCGGGCGCGGGTCCTGCGCGGATGCCAAATGGAAATAGGGGAGGTCCGACGAGGGATCGGGAACATAGCTGATGGCGTGTTCATCCAGCCGCGTTTCCGAGGTCAGATCGTCAGTGACGCCCATAAACGCCAGTGGCGCCAGGTAATCCGGCAGCGGGCGATTGAGGTAGCGTTTGAGCCAGGAGGGTACCGTCATCAAATTATGTGCTTCGAGAAACTGGCGAATCCGTCCTTCCATACGCCGTGACGTGTCGATCTGCGCCTGGAGGTCGTCAAAAATTGCCGGCGATTCCAGACTCGCGTTGCGATTTTTCTCCAGCGTGTCGAAGGTCACCGCACGCTCCCACGCAAGCCTGCCCTGGGCCAGCAGTTCCCCGGGCGTATGCGGAATCAAAGCCACATTGGCCAGGAAGAAAGAGTAGGCGTCTGTCCCCGCGCTGAATTCGTCAGTCATGATCGGATCGGCCGATCGAAGCCAGCGTGCATATGCTTGCAATGCCGAAACAGCCCCCCTTGTTGCGCGTTGCATACGCTCCCTCAATTCTTCCGGGAAATGCAGCTGCAGGGCCACCCGCATTTTCTTGAGGCGTTCGTCAATGCCCGCCAGCATCGTAATTGCGGCCCGCGAAAATGGCCGCACCGCCTGGTCGAGATTCGTATATGCAGCCTGGGTCAAATCGGGAAACGCTTCGAGACGCAGCACAATATTTTCTGCACGCTGAGGCGTGATCGGGGAGGAAATAATCAACAGCTCGAAAACGCTGCCCAGAGTCTGATCGATATAAAACAACGGGTTTCGATGCGGCGATCTGAGCACATCGAGTTCCCAGCGCACCCTTAGAATGGCGGCCCGCAACAACCTGGCGTCCACCTGGTCGGCTTTACTCCATCCCGAATTATCGAGCGAGTCCAGCCGCGCAAGGAAACCCTGGTAGTCGGCACGGTAGCGGGTCAGTGCTGCGGGCGACCAGTCGGGAACCCAGCCATCCGGTCTTTCAACCCTCGGGATATCGTCCCCGCTGGCTGGTTGTTGAATCGCCCGCCAGCTAAAGAATTCCTGTGCAAGCGCCTGCAGCCCAGGATTCAGGCTGCGATCCGCTTCGATACCATCGGCCGTTTCTATCGTCCACAGACCCAGGCACAACAGCAGGACAAGAAAACGGCGCATGGCTTTGGCCCGGATCAGTATGGCAACAACGCCGCGTCAGCCGATTCGTCGCCCGCCAGCATGTCCGCTCGCACCAGGGGTATCGGCGGCGCGCCATAGGAAAGAAAAGTGTCGTGAAACTCTTTCCACGCGGCGCGTCCGCCGCGGCCCGCCGTCCAGTCGTCCCTGAGCTTTCCGATCATCAATTTGCCCAGCGTGTAATTGAGGTAGCCCGGGTCGAATGTCCCGCGAAACGCCTGCTGGCTGGCGTTGCCAAAATCCTGCACGCCCTTGTCGATAAACATTTGCCTGGATTCGTCAACCGTCATGCCCTCGGTATGCAGGCCGATGGCGGACAGGAAACGAACGTTGCGCAACAGCGCATTCGATAACTGGCCGATTTGCGAATCGGGCGCTTGCCCGTCCAGACCGGCGTCGAACATCATTTCTTCGGTGTAGTGCGCCCAGCCTTCGGTATAGGAATAAGTAAAGAAAGTCCTGCCAAACGCGGATTCCGATCGGTTGGCGTGCAGGAAATTCAGAAAATGCCCCGGCCAGACTTCGTGCACCGACACATACAGCAATTTCTTTGCACCCGGAATATAGGCGAGTCGATCTTCTTCCGACCAGGCCGGGTCGGGCGGGGCGATATAGTAGGTCGATGGCAGGCCTTCCTCGTATGGCCCCGGTATACGGATATAGGCGAAATTCCAGCGGTTGTAGGGCGGGGCTTC
>BFAU01000110.1 GCA_008975185.1 bacterium MnTg04
CTTTTCCTGGCCGCCAGTGCGGCGATCGTCGGCAGCTTCGTTTTTTTCATGGCGGGAGTCTCCGCATACCTGTACCTGGCGCCCGGTCTTCCGGACGTCAATTCCCTCCGCGATGTGCGCCTGCAGGTACCGCTGCGGGTTTACAGCCGGGATGGCCGGCTGATATCCCAGCTTGGCGCCCAGCGGCGCATCCCGGTGGCCTTTCAAGACATTCCGCAGGACATGGTCAACGCGTTCCTGGCGGCGGAAGACGACCGTTTTTTCGAGCACCCTGGCGTCGACTACCAGGGCCTGGTGCGCGCGACGATGATGCTGTTGCTGACCGGCGAAAGGCGGCAAGGCGGCGGCACGATCACGATGCAACTCGCGAGAAACTTTTTTCTCACCCGCGAGAGAACCTATATCCGAAAGCTGAAAGAGATTTTCCTCGCGCTGCGTATAGAACGACAACTCAACAAACAGGAAATCCTTACCCTTTACCTGAATAAAATTTTTCTGGGGCAACGAGCGTACGGTGTCGGCGCCGCGGCAGAGGTTTATTTTGGCAAGACCCTGAAGGATCTGCAGCTGGCCGAGATAGCGACCATCGCCGGGCTACCGAAAGCGCCCTCATCCGATAACCCGGTCAGCAGCCCGGAGCGCGCCGGCAGAAGGCGCGGCTATGTCTTGCGGCGCATGCTTGAGGTCGGTTACATCGAACAAGACGAAGCCGATGCGGCCGCGGCCATACCGATCGAGTCCCGCATCCACGGTCCAGCCGTCGAAGTGGATGCGCCGTATGTCGCGGAGATGGTGCGCAGCGAATTGCTGGCCCGCAATCTGCCTGACATATATACGGCCGGCTACCAGGTAACCACCAGTATTGACAGCAGACTGCAAAAAGCGGCTGTCATCGCATTGCGCCAGGCGCTGCTGGAATACGATGCGCGCCATGGTTATCGTGGGCCGGAGGACCGCCTCAATCTTTTCGACGACAACGCCGGCAAAGACCCGGTCGGCCTGCTCGAAGACTCTGCACCCGCCAACTTCCCGCTGCCTGAATTCGAGGCCGATGGCCTGTTGGCGCTGGAGCCGGATGCTGAGCAGCTGGCCTGGGCTGACGCGCTCGAGACCTACCCCGAATTCGGCAACCTGGCAGTCGCGCTGGTGCTGGCTACGGATGAGCGGCAGGCGGAAGTCTACGTCAGGGATCATGGCGTACTTGTCTTGCCGTGGCAGGCGATGTCATGGGCAAGACCGTATATTAATGACGAACAACGGGGCGACCCCCCCGAAACGGCCGCCGACATCCTGGCGCCGGGCGATGTAATTCGCCTGGTCAGGGTTCGTGAAGGCTGGCGGCTGACGGGCATTCCCGAGGTCCAGGGTGCGCTGACCGCAATGGATCCACAGGACGGCGCAATCGTCGCGCTTTCAGGCGGCTTCGATTTCTTCGCCAGTAAATACAACCGGGCGGTACAGGCGAAGCGTCAACCTGGTTCATCGTTCAAGCCCTTTATTTATTCCGCGGCCCTGGCCAAAGACTATACGCCGGCGACAATCATCAACGATGCGCCGGTCGTTTTTGAAGACGCTGCGCTGGAGGGAATCTGGAGGCCAAAAAACTACGCCGGAATATTTTTTGGGCCGACGCGGATGCGTGAAGCCCTGGTCAAATCTCGAAACCTGGTTTCGATCCGCATACTGATGGACATTGGAGTTCCATACGCGCTGCGATATCTCACTCGCTTTGGTTTCCCGCGCAGCGCATTGTCGCGCGACCTCTCACTGGCGTTGGGTAGCGCCTCGCTGACCCCATTGCAGATGGTCACCGCGTACTCGGTTTTTTCGAACGGTGGTTTTGCAACCACGTCCTATCTCATTCAGCGTATCGACGATGCCAGCGGCGTAACCATTTTCCAGGCAGAGCCGCCACTGGCGTGTATCGAGTGCGAGCAAAGCTGGAATCGCCAACAGGCAGAACGCGATCGGGCACTTGAACAATCGGGTCCGCCGTCGCCGCAGGAGGATGGCCAGAATCTCGAAGAGGTGGAGATCGACCTGGACAAAGTACCGGAGGATCCGTTGATCTACCTGGACCCGGAGTTGGCGGCAGTCAGGGTCATCGAAGCACGCAATGCTTACCTGATTGCCGACATGATGAGAGAGGTGATCAGGCGCGGAACCGGCCGCCGCGCCCTGACCCTTGGACGGCGGGATCTGTCCGGCAAAACCGGGACGACCAACGACGGAGTCGACGTCTGGTTCAGTGGTTATAACTCCCGCCTGGTCGCAACCGCCTGGGTCGGCTTCGATAGCCCACGGCCGCTGGGAGCCGGGGAGGAAGGCAGCCGGACCGCCTTGCCGATGTGGATGGACTTTATGCGGGTCGCGCTGCTGGGGATGCCGGATAGCAGGCTACCGGTGCCGGACGGCTTGATCACCGTGCGTATTTCTACAGAATCCGGCTGCCTCGCCGGCGTCGACGATCCGTCCGCGATGTTCGAAATTCTGCCACGCGAGAAAATTCCCGATTGCGAACCCGGCAACGACGACCTGAACTTTGATGAGGACGAGGAAAAACCCGGCGAGGAGGATCTTTTCTAGCCTGGCGAACTTGCGCTGGCTGCCAGTCACGATTAACAATCGGCGAATCCGCAAACCCCGGAGAAATCCCCATGGCTCGGCGACAAACCCGCAACGATAATCTCCGCCTGGTCCTGGCCCGGGAGTCGGCGCGCATCATGGCGGAGCACGGCATCGATGATTTTTTGCTGGCCAAACGCAAAGCAGCCGAACGCCTCGGGATAACCAAACGCGCGGCGTTGCCGGGAAACCAGGAAATAGAAAGCGCACTGAGCGAACACCTGAGACTCTTTGCCGGCCAGGCTCATGAGAATCACCTGCAGAACCTGCGCGAGGTCGCGCTGGGTGCAATGCGGAATTTCTATCAGTTTCAGCCAAAGCTTGCCGGCCCCGTCCTCAATGGTACGGCGACTCCGCACTCCGACATTACCCTGCACCTGTTTGCCGATCCGGCCGAGTTGGTCGCCATACGGCTGATGGCGCTGCATGTTTCCTATGCCATCGGCGAGCGCCATATTCGCTTCGCCGACCGCATCGAGGGATACCCGGTTTACGGTTTTGCAGAGGACCAGGTGCAGATCGAGATGACAGTATTTCCCGGTATCATGCTGCGCCAGGCGCCAAAATCGCCGGTGGACGGGAAATCGATGCGCCGTGCCGGCATTGCTGAGCTGCAGATCCTGATCGAAGCCTGCCAGGCCTGAACCCCACCCCGCCCGGCAAAACTCAGCTGCGCTCGCTCAATGGCGCCACGTCCCGTTTTTCCACGCCGACATAAAGCTGTCTTGGCCTGCCGATCTTTCCTTTGGGATCGGCGATCATTTCCTGCCAATGAGTCACCCAGCCGACCGTGCGGGCGATCGCAAACATCACGGTAAACATCGACGTCGGAATGCCGAGCGCACGGTAAATAATGCCCGAATAGAAATCCACGTTTGGATAAAGCTTCTTCTCGACAAAGTATTCGTCTTGCAGCGCCACCTCTTCGAGCTTCAGCGCCAGGTCGAAAAACGGCGTGTCGATGCCATCCAGTCTGCCAAGCACTTTGTGCGCCATTTCCCTGATCAGGGTCGCTCTCGGGTCGAAGTTTTTATAGACCCGGTGACCGAATCCCATCATCCGGAAGGGATCGTCACTATCCTTGGCCCTGGCTATGTATTTAGGGATGTTTTCGACGCTGCCAATTTCCTCGAGCATATTCAGAACGGCCTCGTTGGCGCCGCCATGAGCGGGTCCCCAGAGCGCCGAAATGCCCGCGGCAATCGCAGCATACGGGTTGGTACCGGAACTCCCCGCAAGGCGAACCGTCGAGGTACTGCAGTTCTGCTCGTGGTCTGCATGCAATACGAACAGCAAATCGAGCGCTTCCGCCATGACCGGGTCAACCCGGTAGGTCTCGCAAGGAACCGCAAAAAACATATTGGCCAGGTTACTGCAATAATTCATATCGTTGCGGGGATAGATGAATGGCTGCCCTAGCGAGTGTTTATAAGCGGCGGCGGCGATGGTCGGAATCTTGGCAATGATCCGGTGGGCGAATATATCCCGGTGCCGCGGATTATCGATATCCATGCTGTCGTGGTAAAAAGCCGCCATCGAACCCACGACGCCCGACACCATTGCCATCGGATGCGCGTCATAGTGGAAACCATCGATAAACCGCAGCAGGCTCTCGTGCACCATCGTGTGGTGGCCTATTGAATAAACGAAGTCGTCGAGTTGCTGCTGATTGGGCAACTCGGCGTAAAGCAGCAGATAGGCAACCTCCAGGAAACTGCAATTGGCGGCAAGCTGGTCCACCGGGTAACCGCGATACAGCAAAACGCCTTTCTCACCATCGATGAAGGTAATCTCGCTCTCGCAGGAAGCGGTCGCCACAAAACCCGGGTCAAAGGTAAAAACGCCTGCCTGTTTATACAGCGGAGCAATACTGACGACATCCGGACCGATGGTTCCCGATCTGACCTCCAACTCCAGGCCGTCCTTGTCGATACCGGGTCCGCTCAGCCTGTAGCCGTTGTCACTCATATGGACTCCTGTCTAAATGTGAGGCTGCCGGTGCCCCCCTGAATGCCGTCACAACCCGAACCGGCGAAAAAATACCGCATTGAAAATGCCACCAAGAAAAACCGTGAAACAGCGGCCGCGCGCCAGCGCGGACCGGCGAGCGTAGCGAGCGAACTGCTTGCACTGACCATCTTTTCGGAGCAGCAGCAAACATTTTATTATAGGGCAGTGTGGCCTTGCCTGACCAGCATGGACCCGGCCGCGGACAGATGAAAACCGGCTGTACGGCGAGCCAAAAAAACGGACGCCGTGGCGCCCGTCTTGCAAGTGTCCGGTCGTGGGTCTAGCCCATTCCGTACTTACGGCGGAATTTGTCAACGCGACCGCCGCTGTCGATAATCTTCTGTTTGCCCGTGTAAAACGGGTGGCATTTCGAACACACTTCTATGTGCAGTTCTCCGGGCATCGTCGAACGCGTCGAAAAGGTATTGCCGCAACTGCAGGTTACGTTCATTTCACTGTATTCGGGATGGATATCGGCCTTCATGGCGAAACCTCTGTCAAACGCCCCAGGACATACCCTGGCGCCGGAAAAACCGGCCGTGCAGTGTACTTAGCGCCGACCGCCTTGGCAAGACTCTCAGCAACGGTTTCCTGAAGCCCCGTGACCCGGTAGACCTTTTCCTCTGGAATTCAGCGTCTTATACATAACGCCAGAGAGAAGTCTTTAACTATTTCACTTTACTCGGCAGTTCTAAAAAGAATTCTGCCTTATCCACAAAATCTGTGCATAACTTTGTGGATGAATTGTTGCTGCAGTCGATTCAAGGGCCAAAAAAAGGCTTTCCAATCAAAATGGTGAATTCTTAACCATTTATTTTTTATCTTTTATATTCAATAACTTACGATTTTGTCTCGCAGATCAATGTTATCCGATTCGCAACTATCAGGCATGGCCGGGACAAATATTCACAAGTGTGCATAAGTTACGCGGTGCAGCATGAAACCGGGCCCTTTTTACGCTCAGCCGGATCGAGAAATCCTATAAAAAACCGTAGCTTTCACCGTTTCCGGTCCTGGCTCGCCCGCTGCTTTCCCGGCCATCGGGCAGGAAAATAGCGACCAGGTTGTCGCGAAAATTCAGGCCAATCTCACTGGGGCGGCAGTGAGACCCGCTGACCAGCAGCAACCCCTTGGCCACCGCTTCGCCCAACGACGGAGCGCAAAATGCGCGATCCAGCCCGGTCCTCTCGCAGAGCAAATCCGTCGAAAATCCTTGCTCGAGTCGCAGTGCGTTCAGCATGAACTCAAACAACTTTTCTTCCGCGGTCAAAATTCGAGTTCCTTCGATCGGATCGGCGGCGGCCATATAGTCCGCCGGATGGCGCAAGCGCCAGTCTCGTTTCACGTCATCGCCAACACTGAGCTTGCCATGGGCGCCCGCCCCCAGACCCAGGTAATCGCCGAAGGTCCAGTAGTTGAGGTTGTGGCGGCAGCGCCTGCCGGCCTGCGCGAAGGCCGAAACCTCGTAATGCTCATAGCCTGCTTCGGCCAGCGTTTCCTGGCACTGTCGCTGCATTTCCCAGCACCGGTCGTGGCCGGGGAGTTCGGGTGGTTTGGCGGCGAACAAGGTGTTTGGCTCCAGCGTCAACTGGTAGTGAGAAATGTGGGCCGGCGCCAGGCTGATCGCCTGTGCCAGGTCATCCATGGCCTGGGCCGGCGACTGGCCCGGCAGACCGTACATCAGGTCCAGGTTGAAATTCTCCAGTCCTGCCTTTTCCAGTTCGCGGACAGAACCGATGGTCTCCGCCGCACGGTGGATCCGCCCCAGGGCTTGCAGTTTTTCGTCGTCAAAACTCTGTGCCCCCAGCGAAACACGGTTGATTCCAGCGGCCCGGTAGTCTGCAAACGCGCCACGCTCTATGGTTCCGGGGTTCGCCTCCAGCGATATCTCGATATCCGGCTCCAAAGACAACAAACCGGCCACCTTGTCCAGGAACGACGCAAGCCCGCTTGCCGAAAACAGGCTGGGTGTGCCGCCGCCGAAAAATATACTTTGCAGCGGCCGGCGGCCGAGTTCGCCCACGCTACGTTCCAGATCCCTGGTCAGCGCCGCCAGGTAAGCCTGCTCGGGCAGACTGCCCTTCAATGCGTGGGAATTGAAGTCACAATATGGGCATTTGCTGATACACCAGGGCAAATGCACATAAAGCGATAACGGCGGTGCTGTTTGGGTTTCCACGACCTAGCGTGCCATCCATCCGCGGAGCTGACCGGCCAGCATCGCCAATGCTCGCCCCCGGTGGCTGATGCGGTTTTTTTCCTCCGCGCTCAGTTCCGCCGATGTGCGTTGCATACCGGCTACCAGAAATAACGGATCGTAACCAAAGCCGTTTTCGCCCTTCGGCCGGTCGACTATCCTGCCCTCCCAGTCCGCATGACAAATCAATGGCACCGGATCGTCCGGGCGGCGCAAGAAAACGATTACGCACTGAAACCTGGCCGTACGTTTGTCGGCAGGAATTCCGGCAAGCCGAGACAACAACAGTCGGTTGTTGGCCTGGTCGTCCCGGTCATCCCCGGCATACCTCGCCGAACGGATGCCCGGCGCACCGTGCAGTGCGTCGACTTCCAGGCCCGAGTCATCGGCCAGGGCAGGCAAGCCGCTGTGTCTGGCTGCGTTCCTGGCCTTGATGATCGCGTTTTCGACAAAACTGAGCCCGGTTTCCGCGACCTCGGGCACCGCAAACTCGGACTGGGGAACGATCTTTATGCCCAATGGCGCGACGATTTCCATGATCTCGGCAAGTTTGCCCCGGTTGCCCGTCGCCAGCACCAGTTTTGACACGGCTTAGGCCGTCTGCCGCAATGACTTTGTCTGCAGCGAAAGGACAGACTTGATGCCGTCTGCCGCCAGATCGAGCAAGCTATCCAGCTCGCCGCGACGAAAAGCGTGGCCTTCGGCGGTCCCTTGCACCTCGATGAACGCGCCGGCTTCGTTCATCACTATATTCATATCGGTTTCGGCGTCCGAATCTTCTTCATAATCCAGATCCAGTATGGGTTCGCCCCGATAAATGCCCACTGAGGTCGCAGCCACCTGGCCATGCAGCGGGTTGCGCGCAAGATTTTCATTTTTCATCAGCCAGTCAACCGCATCCACCAACGCCACGTACGCTCCGGAGATCGCCGTGGTGCGCGTGCCGCCATCGGCCTGCAGCACATCGCAGTCGATGGTGAACGTCCTTTCGCCGATTGCCCCCAGGTCCATGACCGCGCGCAACGATCGCCCGATCAGCCGTTGCATTTCCAGTGTCCGGCCACTCTGTTTCCCGCGCACGGCTTCTCTGCCATTACGGGTATGGGTTGCC
>BFAU01000111.1 GCA_008975185.1 bacterium MnTg04
GGCCAGCCGCGAAAAATTCGGCCGTTACGCGCTGTACGGCAACGCGATGCGTGCGGGCCAGTACGATTTTCTGGCCGTCGGCCTGGCCGGCAGGGTGTATGCCGAGTTGGATGGCGAGGCTGTACACCAGGGCGGGCCGGGCATTGATATGCACCGATTGACCCGGCCGCTGCTTGGTTTTGCGGTTGCGGCCGGGGTTGCCGCGCTGGCAATTATCAACCTGCCCGGCGCGGGTTTGTCACAGGGCGGTGGCTCACCGGCTGTCGCGGATACGGACGTGCCCAGTTACACGGTGCCGCCGGATTCCGGTTCGATCACCCGCGAGCCGCGTGTTTCGGCAAGGCTGGCAGGATACCTGATGGATCACAGCGAGTTTTCGCCGTCCCCGGTTCGGCGTAATGTCCTGTACGAGATCATCGGCCACGAGGACACCACTGCCGGTCTCGATGGGCAGGCAGACTCGGGGGCGGAGCCAAAGGACGAGAGTTTCAGCAGATGACCAGAACGCGCGGAATTCAATGGCTGGTATTGCTGTGCCTGGCGCCGCTCGCGGCGCCGGCCGAAGAAGCCATTGACTGGTTGCGCAAAATGGATCAGGCGCTGAACACCCTGAATTATCAGGGTGTTTTCGTTCGCCTGCGCGATGGCCAGGTCGACCCGATGAAAGTCATCCACCGCGTACACGATGGCCACGCCGTAGAGAGGCTGATAGCCCTGGATGCCGTTGGCCGTGAAATCATATCCAAGGGCGAAGAGGTCGTCTGTTTTTTCCCCGATTCGGAGTCCGTGGTCGTGGAGAAAAGAAGCGGGCACCAGCCATTGCTGGGTGCGGTACCCGCGCTCAGCGACGAGGTGTTGCAAAACTATTTGCTCAGCGTAAAAACCGGCAAGAGCGTGTTGAACCGTGCCGTCGTGATCGTCGATGTCACCCCGAGGGATCATTTTCGATACGGGTACCGGCTGTGGCTGGACGAGCGGACCGGTCTGCCGTTGATCTCCCAGGTACGTGGTGGACAGGGGCAGATTATCGAGCAGATGAGGTTCGCCAGTATCGAGTTTCCGGATGAAATTCCGGAAGCCGCCGTGCAGTCCGGCATCGATGTCACCGGTTATCGCTGGAGTTATCCAGGGCATCAGGCGAAGCAAACGCCTGGCAAGGTAGAACAAGCCTGGCGAGCCGACAACCTGCCTGCGGGCTTCGTCCTGGCAACGTATCGGCTGAACAACCAGCCGCAGGCAAGCCAACCGGTCGTCCAGATGGTCTATAGCGATGGCCTGGCGTCGGTTTCGGTTTTCGTTGAAAAGCCGGGGCCGGATGAGAAACCGCAAAGCGGCCCACACAGAATGGGCGCAGCCAATGCCTACACTTTGCTGGTCAAAGAGCACCTGGTAACCGCCATCGGTGAAGTCCCGCCGGTTACCGTCCGCGATATCGCCAGCTCCGTAGTAACGGGTACGACCATCAACCGATGATCAGGGAAAGCGGCTGCGTGGTTCGTATCGCCGGCCCGTTTGCCTGGGTCAGCTGCGAATCTCGCGCGGGGTGCGAGCGCTGCGCCGAGGGCAAGGGTTGCGGGGGCGGTCTGCTCAGCAGGCTGCTTGGCGATCGGTTGTTTCAGTTGCGCGTACCGGTGTCCGCAGGCATCGGCGTGGGCGACCAGGTCCAGCTTGGCATTTCCGAGGGGGCGTTGCTTGGCGCCGCGTGCCTGATGTACTTGCTGCCATTGCTTGCCTTGATATCGGGCGCGCTGATCGGCGATTTTTTGGGCGGCGATGGTCTCGCGCTATTGCTCGGCAGCCTTGGCCTGCTGGCCAGTTTCGTCTTATTGCATGTCTTCAGGGAGCGGATCGCGCGCAGCCGCCGGTTTCAGCCGGTCATCCTGGAATCCTAGCTCGGCTCATTCATGAATAATCCGGGCTAAGGCGGGCGTGGAACTGGTTTTGTATAGCCGCGAGGCCTGTAGTCTTTGCAACCAGATGCTGGCTCAGCTGCAGCCGCTGTTACTCTCCCACCAGGCCAGCATCAGGGTCGTCGATATTGCCGGCGATGCCGAGCTGATGCGCCGTTTCGGCTTGCGCATACCGGTGTTGCTTTGCGACGGGGAAATCCTCTGCGAAGGCCATCTCGACACCGATTTGCTCGCGCAAAGCCTGGGTCGCCACCGCTAAATAACGCGTATTCGAGCAGGCATTGCCGACAGCGTTTATAATCCCCGCTGTTGCCCTTTTGGAGCGTTCTTCAGCATGGATCGCGAGCGCATCCGTAATTTTTCCATCATCGCGCATATTGACCACGGCAAGTCCACCCTCGCGGATCGGTTTATCCAGATCTGCGGCGGGCTCGATGACCGTGAAATGGCCGACCAGGTCCTGGATTCCATGGATCTGGAGCGGGAGCGTGGTATAACCATCAAGGCACAGGCGGTTTCCCTGAACTACCGGGCCGACGACGGTCAGGAATACCTGCTGAATTTTATCGATACGCCCGGCCATGTGGATTTTTCCTATGAGGTCTCGCGATCGCTGTCGGCCTGTGAAGGCGCTTTGCTGGTGGTCGATGCCGCGCAGGGTGTCGAGGCCCAGAGCGTCGCCAATTGTAATACCGCGCTGGAGCAGGGTCTTGAGGTCGTGCCGGTGCTCAACAAGTTGGATTTGCAATCGGCCGAACCGGAACGGGTTATCCAGGAAATCGAGGAGATCATCGGCATCGAGGCCAGTGACGCGCTGCAAATCAGCGCAAAGACCGGCGCCGGCGTGCGTGAGGTGCTGGAACAGCTGCTGGTGAAGGTGCCGCCGCCCGGCGGCGACCCGGAAGCGCCATTGCAGGCGCTGATTATCGATTCCTGGTTCGATAATTATGTTGGCGTCGTCTCGCTGGTGCGCATCGTCAACGGCGTGTTGAGAAAAAAAGACAAGTTCAAGGTGATGTCGACCGGCAGAAGCCATCAGCTGAATCGAATCGGCCGGTTTACGCCGAAAATGTCGGACACCGACGAACTGGGACCGGGTGAAGTCGGTTATGTCATCGCCGGCATCAAGGAAGTGCACGGGGCTCCGGTCGGCGACACGCTGACGCTGGAGAAAAACCCCTGCGCGGAGCCGCTGGTGGGTTTCAAAAAGATTCAGCCGCGGGTTTTCGCGGGTTTGTTCCCGGTTTCATCAGACGACTACGGGAGTTTTCGCGATGCGCTCGAGAAACTCGCCCTGAATGATTCTGCGTTGCATTACGAGCCGGAAAACTCAAGCGCTCTCGGATTCGGTTTCCGTTGCGGATTTCTCGGCATGCTGCATATGGAGATCATCCAGGAGCGGCTGGAACGCGAGTACGATCTGAACCTGATAACGACTGCGCCTACGGTTATTTACGAAGTACTCACCGGTGCAGGGGAAACCTTGCGTATCGATAATCCGGCTCGCTTGCCCGAGGGCAACCTGGTCCGCGAGATTCGCGAACCGATTATTGAAGCAACCATACTGGTGCCGCCTGACCATGTCGGCGCAGTGATTAAACTTTGTATCGAAAAGCGGGGCGTTCAGAAACGCCTGCAATACCTCGGCAACCAGATTTCACTGGGGTACGAATTGCCGCTGGCCGAGGTGGTTCTGGATTTTTTCGATCGGTTGAAATCCGTCAGCCGGGGATATGCGTCGTTCGATTATCAATTTGCGCGGTTTCAGGCTGCGCCACTGGTCAAGCTGGACATCCAGATCAACAAGGAACGGGTCGACGCGTTGTCGGTTATCGTGCATCGGGACGCCGCCTACAGGCGAGGCCGGGAAGTGGTGGACAAGATGCGCGAACTTCTGCCCCGGCAAATGTTCGAATTCTCCGTGCAGGCGTCGATCGGGAACAAGATTATCGCCAGTGCGTCGATCCGCGCGCTGAGAAAAAACGTGACCGCAAAATGCTATGGTGGAGACATCAGCCGCAAACGAAAATTGCTGGAAAAACAGAAGGCCGGCAAGCGGAGAATGAAGCAGATCGGTTCGGTGGAAGTCCCTCAGGAAGCTTTTCTCGCAGTATTGCAGGTGGAGAAGAAATAGCCAATACTGCCCCGGAATCACGCAAAGGATGCTTACATGGTTTTTGATTTTGCCCTGATTTTGACGATCGCCACACTGTTTACCGGCGTCGTCTGGCTGTTTGACGTGCTGGTTTTGCGGTCCAGGAGGGCGGCGGCAGATGCGTCGGCGAACGAGCCGGTGCTGGTCGAATATTGCCGAACTTTTTTCCCGGTCATCCTTGTCGTCCTGTTGGTCCGGTCTTTCCTTTTCGAACCGTTCCGGATTCCTTCCGATTCGATGATGCCAACCTTGCTCGATGGCGATTTCATTTTTGTGAACAAGTACGCATACGGCATTCGTCTGCCAGTGCTAAACAAGAAGATAGTCGAAATCGATGAACCCGAGCGCGGGGATGTGGTGGTATTCCGGCTGCCGGCGAATCCGAATACGAATTACATCAAGCGTGTCATTGGGCTGCCGGGCGATCGTATCGTGTATAGCGCAAACCGGCTGTATATCAACGGTGAACTGATGCCGACGAATATGCGTGGCGCCTACCGGGAATATGGCTACGAGGCTAACCTGGTGGAGGAGTCGCTTGGCGATATCGAACATGAATTGCTGCTGCAGCCCCAACGATACAGCCGGGAAGGCGAATGGCAGGTTCCGGTGGGGCATTATTTTGTCATGGGCGACAACCGCAACAACAGCAGGGACAGCAGGTTTCCGGGTGTCGGCACGATCCCCGAATCCCAGTTGGTCGGACGTGCGGTCAGGATCTGGATGAACTGGAATTTCCCGGAGGATGGACCGCTTTGGAACCGTGTGGGCGAGAAAATAAGATAATCGTTACGAACAGGAGAGAGTCATGCGCAACAAACAGAATGGAATGACCTTTCTCGGGATCCTGGTGATCGGGATGCTGGCGGGCATGCTGGTTTTCGCAGGTCTCCGCCTGACGCCCGTGTACCTGGAGTACATGAAAATCGTATCGGTCCTTGACGGCGCCAAGAAAGAATTCGATGGCACGGCGGTGGAGCTGCAGATGTTGAGGCGTTCCATCCAGAGACGTTTTGACGTCGAAGCCGTCTCGATTATTCGCGTCCAGGATATTCATCTGAGCAAGAGCGACACCGGCGGCTATATCTTGCGCGTAAAATACGCGCACAAAGCGCCATATATTGCGAATATCAATTTCGTCGTTGATTTCAGCAAAACTGTCGAGATCGTGCGGTGATACAGGCGGCGGATCTGCCGGCCAAATGGTTAGACCAGACCTTCAATTACCGCTTTTCCGACAGCAGCCTTTTCCTGGCTGCGGTGACTCACCGCAGCGCAGGCGGTCACAACAACGAGCGGCTCGAGTATCTTGGCGATGCGATACTCGGTTTTTTGGTGGCAAAAAATCTCTATCATTGTTTTCCAGGGGCCAGTGAAGGCGAGTTGACCCGCCGACGCGCGGCGCTCGTGCGCAGGGAAACGCTGGCCGAAATCGCCGTGGAACTGGATCTTGGCGCGCAGCTCAGACTGGGTTCAGGCGAATTGAAATCGGGGGGTTATCGGCGGGATTCCATCCTCGCGGATACCCTGGAGGCGTTGCTTGGCGCAATATATCTCGATGGCGGGCTGAGTGCGGTTGAGGGAATCATCGATTCGCTTTTCCATCAGCGCATGGTGGATGAGCCGACCGGCGAACTCAAAGATCCCAAGACTCGCCTGCAGGAGTATCTGCAATCCAGGGGGTTGTCGTTGCCCGTATACGAGGTTACGGAAACGCTGGGGCAGGCACACGAGCAGACATTCCGGGTCAGTTGCAATGCTGCGGATCTCGATCTGGCGGAATCCGGTACGGGTAGCAGCAGGCGCCGTGCCGAACAGCGCGCGGCGGCGAAGGTTTTGGAAAAAATCGACCATGGCTGAGAAATTTCGTTGCGGGTTCGTCGCGCTGGTAGGGCGGCCCAATGTCGGAAAATCCACGTTGCTCAACCGGCTGGTCGGCCAAAAGATCAGCATCGTAACGCCAAAAGCGCAAACCACAAGACACCGTATTCTGGGGATCGTCACGCGGCCGGATGCGCAGTTGATCCTGGTCGACACGCCCGGTCTGCACCGCAACGACTCCAGCTATCTGAACCGGCTGATGAACCAGGCGGCGATAGCGGGGCTCGATGACGCTGACCTGGTTTTGTTCATGACCGAAGCGTTGCGCTGGAACGAAAAGGATCGGCGGGTTCTGGAAATTCTGCAAAGTCGCGATCGTAATATTATTCTGGTCATCAACAAGATCGACCAGGTTCGGGACAAGCGACAATTGCTGCCGTTCATGGCGATGCTCAGCAAAAAAGCGGATTTCACCGCCATCGTGCCGGTGTCGGCCAGGAAATCGATCGGCCTGGACAGCCTCAATACGGAGATTCTTCCAAGGTTGCCGATATCGCCGGCTTTGTTCGACAGTTCGCAGCTTACCGATCGCAGTCGTGAATTTCGCGCAGCGGAAATCATTCGCGAAAAGTTGATGCTGATGTTGCAGGAGGAAGTGCCCTACGGAACGACCGTGCAGATCGAGCGCTTTGAAAAAGGCGGCAAGGGATATGTGATTTCCGCCCTGGTCTGGGTCGCGCGGGCCGGACAGAAGAAAATAGTGATCGGGGCCAAAGGCAGTATGATGAAAAAAATCGGCGAAGCGGCGCGCAAGGACCTGAAGCGTTTTGTCGGGGAACCGGTACACCTGGAGCTGTGGGTCAAGGTCAAGGAAAAATGGGCGGACAATGAAATGGCGCTCAAGAGCATGGGGTATGAGTTGTAGTGAGTATCGGACGGCGCGGGCAACTGCATGCTGCGTTTGTACTACACCAAAGGCCATACCGCGACAGCAGTCGGATTGCCGATTTGCTGACCGCTGAATTCGGCCGCGTTACCGTGGTCGCACGCGGTATCCGTTCCAGGCGCGGCGGTCAAGGGGCGTTGCTCCAGCCATTTCGGCCATTGCTGGTTTCCTGGTCCGGACGCAGTGAAATGAAAACCTTGAATACGGTAGAGGCCTCCGGCGAGCCCTTTGCGTTAACCGGGTCGGTCTTGTTTTCCGGCTTTTACCTGAACGAACTTCTGCTGCGCCTTACCCACAAAAACGACCCGCACCCGGAGCTCTTTGCGGTATACCACGCCACGCTGGAGCGTCTGGACCAAAGTGAAAATCAACCCCGTGCCCTGAGAATTTTCGAAAAAAGACTGCTGGAATGCCTGGGTTACGGCTTGAACCTGGCGCAGACTGCCGGCGACGGACAGCCGGTGGATGCGAGCCGCCATTACACCTACCAGGTTGAGCGCGGGCCGCAACTTTCGGTAGCGGAAAATTCGGCCAGTTACGCGGGTCGTTCGTTGTTGTCACTGGCCGGCGAGGACCTCACGGATGCGCGCAGCCTGCAAGATGCAAGGCGCCTGCTGCGCCATACGCTGGATTTTTACCTCGGCGATAAACCGCTGAAATCAAGGCAGATACTGTATTCTATGCGCTCATGGTAAGTACCGGCGACAAAAACCTGCGCGGCATTCTGCTTGGCGTAAACATCGACCATGTGGCGACTTTGCGCCAGGCGCGTGGCACCCGCTATCCAGACCCGGTTTATGCCGCGCTGATGGCGGAGCAGGCGGGCGCGGACAGCATCACTTTGCATTTGCGCGAAGACCGGCGGCATATCCAGGACCAGGACCTCGATAACCTCAAAGGCGTGCTGCAGACCCGCATGAACCTGGAAATGGCGGCGACCGAGGAGATGCTGGATATCGCCGAACGGACGAGGCCGGCCGACTGTTGCCTGGTGCCTGAACGGCGCGAGGAATTGACCACGGAAGGGGGTCTCGACGTGTGCGCGCAAGCGGCTTTGATCAAGGATGCGTGCGCGCGCCTGCGTGGATGTGGCATCAGGACCTCGCTGTTCATCGACCCTGATCAACGGCAGATAGAAGCGGCGCTGGAAGTCGGCGCTGAAGTCGTCGAGCTACACACCGGGACTTACGCGGATTGCGGCGAAGAAGCAAGACCCGGGGAGTTGCAACGATTGGTTGCCGCCGCGGCGCAGGCGGCCAACCTGGGTCTGACGGTACATGCGGGCCACGGTCTGCATTATCACAATGTCGTGCCGGTGGCGGCGATCAGGGAACTTGCCGAATTGAATATCGGTCACTCGATCATTGCCCGGGCCGTATTCGATGGTCTTGGCACCGCGGTTTCGGAAATGAAACACCTGATGATGGAAGCCCGCCACCGATGATTTTCGGTATCGGCACCGATCTGTTGAATGCGCAACGGGTGGAGCAGGTTTATCGCCGTTTTGGCGAGCGTTTTGTCGATCGCCTGCTTTTGCCGGAAGAAAAAAAGCAGTTCCTGAAAGTCAAACGCAAGGCCCGTTTCCTGGCCATGCGTTTTGCCGGCAAGGAAGCGGTGGTCAAGGCGATGGGCACCGGTTTTGCCCATGGCGTATGGATACGCGATGTCGGCATCGTGCAGGATTCCCGCGGTAGGCCGGAGATCGTTTTCTCCGGGCGGGGGCTCGCGGTTTGCCGGCGGCTGGGTATAGCAGGCGGCTTTGTTTCCCTGAGCGATGAAGACGGCATGGTGCTGGCGATGGCGGTCCTGATGAAAGACCCGGGTCGCCAGACGCCCGGAATTCCAGATGCTTGATTGCCTGGTGTTCGATATCGAGACCGTGCCGGACGTCGATCTGGGTCGCCGGCTCTTCAGTCTCGATGGCCTGGGGGACGAAGAGATCGCGCAGGCGATGTTTCACCGGCAGGTGGAAAAATCCGGTAGCGATTTTTTGCCGCTGCATCAACACCGGGTAGTGGCCATTGCGATCGCTTTGCGCAACCGTTCCGGTTTCAGGGTGTGGAGCCTGGGTGAAGAAGGCTCAGACGAGAAAGAGATCATTACGCGTTTTTTCGATGGCATAGAACGATTTACACCGACCATCGTGTCATGGAATGGTGGCGGTTTCGATTTGCCGGTGCTGCATTATCGCAGTTTGCTCCACGGCGTGAGTGCACCCCGGTATTGGGAAACCGGCGACGATGACCAGGGTTTCCGCTGGAATAATTACCAAAGCCGTTTTCATTGGCGGCATACCGATCTGATGGATGTCATTTCCGGGTACCAGCCCAGGGGCCGTGCGCCGTTGCAGGATATCGCGGTGATGCTCGGCTTTCCCGGTAAACTGGGGATGAGCGGGGAGCAGGTCTGGCCATGTTTTGTCGATGGCGGGATCGCGAAAATCCGGCGATATTGTGAGACCGATGCACTCAATACTTATCTCGTTTATTTGCAGTTCGAGATGATCAGGGGGCGCATCGACGGCGCACAGCTCGCAAAGGAGCACACGTTGCTGGAAAAGGAACTGGCGGATTCCGGCCATCCGCATCTGCACGAATTCCTGAGCGCCTGGAAAACGAACGGTACACACCCATGAGCCGCGGTCTGGCGTCCCGCCCCGTGCAAACCGCCGATATTATTCGCCTCGACGACAAGGGACGGGGCGTAGCCGATGTCCCTGGCCGGTCGGCCAGGGTGCACCATACGCTGCCGGGCGAACAAGTCATTTTCAAGCGCCGGCGCCGCCGACGCGGTTTCGACGAAGCCGAAATCGTCGAACTGCTCAGACCCTCGGAGCACCGGGTCGAACCGCGCTGCCCGCATTTCGGCAACTGCGGCGGCTGCACGATGCAGCACATAGACATCCTGCAGCAGATCGTGCTCAAACAAGGCTGGTATCGTGCAATGCTCGCCGAACACGAGCTGGAGCCGGAACGCTGGCTTGAGCCTTTGTCCGGTCCACAGTGGGGTTACCGCCGTCGCGCGAGGCTGGGAGTCAAGAAAGTCGCCGGCAAGGGCAGGGTGCTGGTCGGCTTTCGCGAGGTCTACAAATCCTATGTCGCCGATATGGACGGTTGTGAAATCCTATCGGGCGAAGTCGGGCGGCTGATTGCCCCGCTGTGCGAGCTAATCGACGGGCTCAGCATCTGCGAGCGGATACCGCAAATAGAAGTGGCGGTTGCGGATAATGCCACGGCGCTGGTATTGCGTGTCCTCGATACACCGGAGCCGGACGATCTTGCGGCGCTGAAACAATTTGCCAGGCGCTACCAGGTGCGGTTTTACCTGCAGGAGGGTGGTCTCGACAGCGTGCGGGCCCTGGTAGAGGGGCAAGACGCGTTGCTTTACCGGCTGCCGGCTTTCGACCTGGAACTGGAATTTTCGCCGGTCGATTTTATCCAGGTGAACGGGGCGCTCAACGAGAAAATGATCGAGCTGGCTCTCGAGTTGTTGTCGCCACGCGATGACGAGCAGGCGCTCGACCTTTTTTGCGGTCTCGGCAATTTCAGTCTTGCGCTGGCCCGGCGCTGCGCCCGCGTGACCGGTATCGAAGGAGACATGGGCCTGGTCGAGCGCGCACACGGCAACGCGATCCGGAACAACATCGAAAACGCTGAATTTCTGCCGGCCGATTTGTTTTTTCCAGCCGCCGATGAGCCATGGATGGCCGGCCAGTACCCCTGCGTGGTGCTCGATCCGCCGCGCAGCGGAGCCAGCCAGATTATTCCGTTCCTGCCGTCCGTGGGGGCTCAGCGCATCGTCTATGTCTCGTGTAACCCCGCCAGCCTTG
>BFAU01000112.1 GCA_008975185.1 bacterium MnTg04
GAATCGCTGGCCGAGGATTTGCAGGAGATCGTGCTGTTATCGTGCCGGGCGGCGAACGACGAAATGCTGGCCGATTACACCGCGCAGAATCAGCGCGCATTGCGCGTGCTGGCGAGCGAACACGGAATTATCCCGAAGCCGCTGCCGGAAAGCGTCCTGCGGCGGCTCAAACAGTTGTCGCTGGAAGTCCTGGAGGAGCTGGCGGCCGAGGACGACATGGTGGCTCGCGTGTATGCTTCCTACCGGGAATTCCAGCGCAATACCTCGCAATGGCTGGAGATATCCGAAAAAGCCTATTTCGACGCGCGCCTGTTGGGCGGCACAGGCAATTATTCGCCATAAATTCTTGCCGGCAGCCAGGTTGCCAGTTCGGGCCATAAAGCCAGCAGCAACAATGCGACGAGCTGTATGCAGACGAACGGAATGACGCCGCGGTAGATTGCGGTGGTGCTGACTGAGTCGGGAGCCACCCCGCGCAGGTAAAACAGCGCAAAGCCAAAAGGCGGCGTCAGGAACGAGGTCTGCAGGTTGATCGCAAACATCACCCCCAGCCAGACCGGGTCCAGACCCATGGCCAGCAGGATCGGGGCGACAATCGGCACGACGACAAAAGTAATCTCGATAAAGTCGAGGACAAAACCGAGCAGGAACATCAGCGCCATGACCACCAGCATGGAGCCGATTACGCCACCGGGCAGGTTTTCCAGCACCGCGCGGACCGCTTCATCGCCGCCAAAGCCTCTGAATACCAGTGAGAAAAATGAAGCGCCCAGCAAGATCATAAATACCATGCTGCTGACCCGGGTGGTGGTTCGCATGACCTCGCGCAGGCGGCCTACGTCCAGTTGCTTGCGCTGCAGCGCCATCGCCGTCGCGCCGGCGGCGCCGACGGCCGCGGCTTCGGTCGGCGTCGCGAGTCCGGCCAGGATCGATCCCAGCACCGCCAGGATAAGCAGCAATGGCGGCAACAGCACCAGGACAACCTGGCGCAAGAGGCTTTTCCCGCGCATGGCCTCGCGCTCGCTGGCGGAAATCGCGGGCATCGCCTGCGGCCGGAAAAAAGCGACCAGAGCCAGCCAGAGCAGGTACAAGCCGACCAGCAGCAGACCGGGGATCAGCGCCCCGGCGAACAGGTCGCCCACCGATAGGGTTTTTGGCGAAAATATCCCCTGCGCCAGTTGCGCTTGTTGGTACGACGACGACAATACATCGCCCAGCATGACCAGGATGATCGAGGGCGGGATGATTTGACCCAGGGTTCCCGACGCGCAGATCGTGCCGGCGGCGACCGCAGGGTCATAGCCTCGCCGGAGCATCGTCGGCAACGACAGTAGCCCCATGGTAACGACCGTGGCCCCGACGATACCGGTGCTGGCCGCGAGCAACATCCCGACCAGGGTGACCGAGAATCCCAGGCCGCCGCGTAGCGGCCCGAAAAGCAGGCTCAGCGTGTCCAGCAGGCTTTCCGCAATCCGTGATCGCTCGAGCATCACGCCCATAAAAACAAACAAGGGGACCGCGATCAGCGTCTGGTTGCCCATGATGCCGAAAATACGGCTCGGCATGGTGTGCAGAAACGCAGGATCGAACACGCCTAGCAAGGCGCCGCCCAGGGCGAACAGCAAAGCCACCCCCGACAGGGTAAAGGCGACCGGGTAGCCGGCCAGCAGCACCAGCACGACAGAAATAAACATCAGCCCGGCGATCCAGCCCATGTTTACAGTCCTGTGCCCCGATCGGCCGGATCTTCGCCCGGCGTTGCCTGCTGCGATCGGCTCCTCGCCGCGAGGAAGCCGCTCAACGCCTGGGACAGGCCCTGCAAGAGAATCAACACCGCGGTAAGCGGGATAACGCTTTTCAACAGGAACAAACCGGGCAGGCCGCCGGCTTCCCGGGAGCTTTCGTACACGGCCCAGGAAGCGGCCACATAATCCCAGCTGACGAAAATCAGCAGCAGCCAGGTTGGCGCCAGCAGAAACAGCGCACCCAGCAAATTGACCAGCGCCTTTTTTCGCGCATCCATACGGCGGTAAAAAATATCGACCCTGACATGCTCGTCGCACCCCAGCGTGTACGCGGCCGCGAGCATGAACACCAGCGCATGCATCCAGGTGACGCTTTCCTGCAGCCAGATCCAGCCGGTGTCGAACGCATAACGGAGAACCACGACTACAAAGGTCACCAGGACCATAAAACCGGTCAGCCAGGACAGGGCTTCGCCCAGTATCCGGTTGGCTGAGTCGATGCGTTCGCCAAGCGGTCTCATTTCTCCAGGTCCTTTTCCAGTCGGCGCAGGAAGACGCGCATTTCCTTCATCGCCTGTTGGTCGCCTTTTTTCTCCGCCGCGGCAATCCCCGCACGGTAGGCGTCGCCGGCCGCGCGCTCATTGCCGGCTGCCAATTGCGCCTTGCCCAGGAGTTTCCACGCGGCGGAATATCCCGCATCGTGGGCGACCGCCGCTTGTAGATGAACCACCGCTTCGCTCGCCCGCTGTCGCGAAAGCAAGGCGCCGCCCAGGGAAAATCTCAGCAGCGCGTCGTCGCGGCCGCCATCGAGCATTGCCTGAAGACTGGCGATCAAACCCGTTTCCTGGCCCGGATTATTCATGGATAAGCCGGGCTAGCGATCCCAGAAAGATGGCGTGAACAGCACCAGCAGCGTAAAAATTTCGAGGCGTCCAAGCAACATGGCGAAAATCGATATCCACTTGGCCAGATCCGGGATCTCGATGAAATTGTCGGCGACACCGGCCAGCCCGGGGCCGAGGTTGTTCAAGGTCGCGGCGATCGCCGAGAACGCAGTATCCTGATCCAGTCCGGTCGCCATCAACAGGAGCATCATGACGCCGAACATGACGATATAAATCGAGAAGAAACCCCAGACTGCCTCGATCACCCGGGTAGGCACCGCGGCGGTGCCCAGTTTGACCGGTATCTCCGCATTCGGGTGGATCAGGCGCAAGACTTCGCGCGCGCCTTGTTTGTAGATCAGCAGCCATCGAATAACTTTCATGCCGCCGCCGGTAGAGCCGGCGCAACCACCGATGAAGCTGACCAGCAGCAGCATGACCGGCAGCGAGCCGGGCCAGTTTGAGTACTTCGCAGTCGTGAAGCCGGTGGTCGTGCCGATCGATACCGCCTGGAACAGCCCCTTCCTCATCGATTCTGCGAAACCCTCGTAAAAACCGCTGGCGAAAAGATAAAAAACGGTGATCGTGGTAACCGTCAACAAGATCGTAATCATCGCCTTGAATTCCGGGTCCTGCAGGTAGCCCTTGATACTGCGGTTCTTCCAGGCCAGGAAATGCAGCGAGAAATTCGCGGCGCCGATCAGCATGAAAACGACAGCGATCATTTCGATCGTCAGCGCGTTCGGGTGCCCGATCTGCGCGTAATACCCGATATTGGCATCGTGGGTCGAGAAGCCGCCGATTGCCACGGTGCTGAAGGAATGACCCAGCGCATCAAACCAGTCCATTCCGGCTATCCAGTAGGCGGCAAAACAGGCGACCGTGATACCCGCATAAATAAAATAAAGCGCCTTGGCCGTTTGGGTGATACGCGGCGTCAGTTTGTTGTCCTTGACCGGACCCGGGGTCTCGGCGCGGTACAATTGCATGCCGCCGACACCCAGCATCGGCAGCACGGCAACCGCCAGCACGATGATTCCCATGCCCCCCAGCCACTGCAGCATCTGGCGGTAAAAAAGAATACTGCGTGGCAACTCGTCCAGCCCGGTCAGGATGGTGGCGCCCGTGGTCGTCAGGCCGGAAATCGATTCGAAGATCGCGTCGGTGACGGAAATGTTGAGGCTTGCCGACATGATCAGCGGCGCCGAACCGGCGACGCCGAGCACGACCCAGAAAAGCGCGACGATCAGGAAGCCGTCTCGCAGGCGCAGATCCATACCGCTGTTCGCAGGTTTGCCCGCGAGCCAGAAAACAGCGGCGGCGACCAGGATGACACCCATACCGTTGAGGAAGGTCAGCCAACCGCCGTCGTCGAAATGCCAGGACACGAGCATCGGCGGAATCATGGTCAGGCTGAACATACCCAACAGCATGCCAAGAATTCGGGAAACGACGGGCAGGTTCATACGAAGGTTGCGTCGACCTGGAAAAGCTTCTCGACCGTTTCGATTTGTTTGCGGTCGGTCAGGAACAAAATGACGTGGTCGTTCTCTTCGATAATCGTGTCGTGATGAGCCATCAGCACCTGGCCATCACGCACGATGGCGCCGATCGTGACGCTGTCCGGCAACTCAATTTCTTCGATCGACCGGCCTACCACGGCCGAATTCTCGCGGTTGCCGTGGGCGACTGCCTCGAGGGCTTCCGCGGCGCCCCGGCGCAGGGAGTGGACCCGGGTAACATCGCCGCGGCGCACGTTGGCGAGCAAGGTGCCGATGGTGATCTGCTGCGGGGAAATCGCGATGTCGATGGTGCCTGCATCTTCGGCAAGCTCGGCGAAGGACTGGCGGTTGATCAACGCCATGACCTTGTGGGCGCCGCATCTTTTCGCCAGCATCGCTGCCATGATGTTCGCTTCCTCGGAGTTGGTCAGTGCGCAGAAAACGTCTGCGTTGTCGACATTTTCCTCCATCAGCAGTTCTTCATCGGTCGCATCGCCATGCAATACGATCGTACGTTCGAGTTTTTCAGAGATTGCCCTCGCGCGTTCCTGGTCGCGCTCGATCAGCTTGACCTGGTTAGTTTGCTCCATGCGTTTCGCAAGCCGGAAGCCGATGTTGCCGCCACCGGCGATGATAATGCGTCTGACCGGCTCATCGAGCTTGCGCATCTCGCTCATCACCGCGCGTATGTCCGCGCGCGCAGCGATAAAAAACACCTCGTCATTCTCGCGAATGACGGTATCGCCGGTCGGTTTGATCGCTTTGCCATCGCGGTATATGGCTGCTACCCGGGCATCCACATTGGGTATATGTTCGCGCAGAGCGGATAATTTCTGACCCACCAGCAGACCGTCTTTGCCGGCGCGCGCGCCGACCAGGAGGATTTCACCGTTGGCAAATTCGAGGACCTGCAGAGCGCCCGGATAATGAATCAGTTGCTCGATGTAATCGGTGACCAGTTCTTCCGGGCTGATGCGTACGTCAATCGGTAGCGCATCATCGCCAAAAAGTCGCTCGTGGCTCAGGTATTCGGCGTCACGGATTCTTGCGATCTTGGTCTGCGTTCGAAAAAGGGTGCTGGCGACCTGGCAGGCCACCATGTTGGTCTCGTCGCTATCGGTCAGTGCGATAATCATGTCGGCATCCTTGATGCCGGCCCGCTCCAGTACCTCGGGATGAGAACCGTGCCCGATCACGGTCCGGATATCGAGGCGATCACGGAGATCGCGCAGAATATCCTCACGAAGATCCACGACCGTGACTTCGTTCGCTTCTTCCTTTGACAGGTGGTAGGCCGCTGTACGGCCTACTTGTCCCGCGCCGAGAATAATGATTTTCATGTCAGCGCCTTTTGTTGCTTTTCGCGCTTGTCAGCGGCGCATTCTACATCAGTTCAAGGCCGGCATAAGCAAGAACCAGCCATTTTGTGCCAGTTGATTCAAAGTTTACCTGAACCCGTGCGTGGGCACCTTGCCCCTCACAAGCCA
>BFAU01000113.1 GCA_008975185.1 bacterium MnTg04
GCGCGCGAGCTATACGTCGATGAAGGAAGCGGCCGCTGCGGTATCGCGAATCATGGCGCAGGCTTGTCAACCTCGGGCAATGGAATTCATGGACTCTGGCGCCATCCGCGCGATCGGCCGGCTGGACCGAAACCCGCTACCCGCCCAGACCCGTGCCTTGCTGCTGATCGATGTGGATGGCACCGTCAATGGCCTGCAAGAGTCGGTTGACGCCATCGAGGCCGCGGCCCGGTGTGACGGTCTGCTTGAATGGCTGCAGGCGGGCAGCGCCAAAGAGGCGGCGGTACTGTGGCAGACCCGCAAGAATCTGTCACCGTTGCTGCGCAAATTGGCGCCGGGAAAAATCAACGAAGACATCGTTGTGCCGGTGTCGAGGATGGCCGAGCTTATCGACGCACTCGACCGGCTCGCTCGCGCACACCAACTGTTAATCGTCAGTTATGGCCATGCAGGCAACGGCAATATACATGTCAACTTGTTGTACGACCCGGCCGATGAGCGGCAAACCGCGGCGGCAAACGAATGCCTGGCCGAGGTATTCGAGCTGACCCTGTCGCTGGGCGGCAGCCTGTCAGGCGAACACGGCATTGGCTTTGTAAAACGGAACTTTGTCGGTCTGGAAGTTGACGCCGAGACGATGGCGGTCATGCGTGGCATCAAGAACCAACTGGATCCGCTGAATATTCTGAACCCGGGCAAGATGTACCCGGACCAGCCCGGTCACTAACCCGCATGTCGCCAGGGGTCGCGAATCAGCGCACGATCTTGAGTGTCGGCCGACTGTCGGTCCTTGGCTGGTCCGGGGTATCGGGTTTCGGCGGACCGGGGTCTTCGTCGTCGCTAAAAATCATTCCGATACCGGTCTCTTTGGCGTAAATGCCTTGCACTGCCGACACCGGTAGCGATACATGCCAGTTTTTACCCTGGAAACGTGCATCGAACTCGACGATTTCGTTACCCAGAGAAAGATTCCTGACCGCATTGCCATCGATGTTCAGAACGATTTTTTCATTTTCAATATTTTCGGCAGGTACGACCACGCCCTTCGCCAGCGCATCAACGACGATATGCGAGGAATAGCCACAGTCGCCGATCCACTCGTACATTGCACGCAGCAAGTAGGGTCGCCTCGATGGCTCGGGGTTACTCACCAGATGATTGTCCTTTTGGCCCTGGCCGGAAAACGGGTTACAACCGCATTTCCTGTTCCAGTTCGGACAAGCTGGCCTGAAAAGACGGCCGGGAGAAAATTCTGTCCATGTATTGCTGAATCGCCCTTACATTGCCCGGCAACTCGATGCCAAAATGCTGCAGACGCCACAGAATCGGCGCGACCGTGCAATCGACCAGGGAGAAATCGTCGCTGATAAAAAACGGCTTCGTCGCAAAAATTTCTCCGCTCGATAGCAGACTTTCTTTCAGTTGCTTGCGCGCCTGGTTGGCCGATTTGGTGTCACCGCTGCTTTCTATCTTGTCCGCCAGTTCGTACCAGTCTGTTTCAATCCGGAATAAGGCCAGCCGAAACTGGGCACGGCTGACCGGATCGACCGGCATCAATGGCGGATGAGGAAAACGTTCGTCGAGATACTCCATGATGACCCTGGAGTCATACAGAACCAGATCGCGGTCGACCAATGTGGGCAGGCTGTGATAGGGGTTCAGGTCGAGCAAATCCTCGGGAAGCTCTGGCCCTTCGACGTCGATCAAATCGACGCTGATGCTTTTTTCCGCCAGCACAATCCTGGCGCGGTGGCTGTGTACGCACACGGACTTGGAAAACAAGGTCATAACGGATCGGCGGTTAGCCACTAATGCCATAACAAACTCCAGAAAATAAAATAAAGATCAGGCCGCGATTACAAACCCGGCAAACGGTCATTTGATGTCTTTCCAGTATTCCTGCTTCAACAAGTAGGAAAACAAAAAGAACACCAGCAGGAACAACAGCACGCGGACGCCCAGTTTTTGTCGCTCGAGCTTGACCGGCTCGCTGATGTACTCAAGAAAATTAGTCAGATCGCGTACAAACTGATCGTACTCTTCCGTGTTCAACAATCCTTCGGTGACCTGTTCGAAGCCGGCCATAATTTTGTGTACATCGCCGTTGGCGTCAATAATCGCCTCGTAAACCGGTTTTTGCAGACCCTGCAACTCCCACAGCACGTGCGGCATGCTCGCCCCGGGCAGGAACAGGTTGTCGGTCCCGTTGCGACGATCGGGGTCCAGGTAGAATCCCTTGAGATAATTAAATACATAGTCGGTGCCCTTGGCCCGCGCGATCAGGCTTAGATCCGGCGGCACCTGCCCGAACCAGCGCCCCGCATCCAGCGGGTCCATGGCGATGTCCATGGTATCCAGCAGTTTCTCGCCAACGAACATCAGGTTATCGGTGACCTGTTGCTCACTAAGCTGAAGGTCATCGGCCAGGCGATTGTAACGGACATATTTGGCCGAATGACAACCCATGCAGTAATTGACGAAGTTCCTTGCTCCACGCTGCAACGACCGCACATTGCCCAGCACGTTGTTGGCCGGCTCCATTTTCGCCGCACCGCTGCCGGCTGCAAAAACAGGCGGCGACAACACCAGTGCGCCCAGGGCCATAACGCCAAACAAGCTGCTCCTAGACATGAAAGGTCACCCGGTCCGGCACCGGTTTGGTTCGGTCCCAACGCGTGTAAAACGGCATCAGCAGGAAAAACATGAAATAGATCGCTGTGAAAACGCGCGCAGCCAGGGTGAATGTCGCCGACACCGGCTGCAAGCCAAGGTAGCCCAGAGCCAGAAAACTGATCGCGAACAAGGTCACTGCAAGCTTGAAGATCCAGCCACGATAACGAATGGATCTGACCGGCGAGCGATCGAGCCAGGGCAGGATAAACAGCACCACTATCGCAGCACCCATCAGCAACACGCCCATCAGCTTGTCCGGCACGGCACGCAAAATGGCGTAAAACGGCGTGAAATACCAAACCGGCGCGATGTGCTCGGGAGTTTTCAGGCTATTCGCCGGTTCAAAGTTGGCATGCTCGAGGAAATAACCGCCCATTTCCGGCGCGAAAAAAACCACGGCGGAAAACAGCGCCAGAAAAACCGCTACGCCCATGATGTCCTTGACCGTGTAGTACGGGTGAAACGGGATGCCGTCGCGCGGGATGCCGTCGGCGTCCTTGTTCTCCTTGATCTCGATACCGTCAGGGTTGTTCGAACCGACTTCATGCAGCGCGAGGATATGCGCGATAACCAGGAAGACCAGGGCAAATGGCACGGCAATGACATGCAGGGCAAAGAATCGGTTCAGCGTTATGTCGGAGATAAAATAATCCCCGCGCACCCATTCCACCAAAGCTTCGCCGATGCCGAACGGTATCGCGCCAAACAGCGAAACGATGACCTGCGCACCCCAGTAGGACATCTGCCCCCACGGCAACAGGTAGCCAAAAAAGGCCTCGGCCATCAGCGCGACGTAGATCAGCATGCCAAACAACCAGAGCAACTCACGCGGTTTTTTGTACGAGCCATAAAGCACGGCGCGAAACATGTGCAAATAGACCACGATAAAGATTGCCGATGCCCCGGTTGAGTGCATATAGCGAATCAGCCAGCCCCAGTTCACATCGCGCATGATGTATTCCACCGAAGCGAAGGCTTCGGCTGCGGAAGGCTTGTAGCTCATCGTCAGAAAAATGCCGGTGACAATCTGCAGCACCAGCACCAGCATCGCCAGCGAGCCAAAGTAATACCAGAAATTGAAATTCTTCGGCGCATAATATTCGGAGATATGCTCACGCCACATCTTGCTGAGCGGAAAGCGTGCGTCGATCCAGATCAACAGGGCATGCAGGCGTTCGGTCACTCGCTCGAGCGCGGGCGTTCGCTCCGATTTCATCCCGTCACTCCACTGTCGTTGCCGATCAGGACTGTCGCGTCGCCGACATATCGATGCGGCGGAACGACCAGGTTGGTTGGCGCAGGCACACCCTTGTAGACGCGGCCGGACAGATCGAACTTCGAGCCATGGCAAGGACAGAAGAACCCGCCCAGCCAGTCGGCGCCCACTTCGGGGTCACCCGGCTGGAATTTCTCCAGCGGCACACAACCGAGGTGAGTACATACGCCCACGAGCACCAGGAATTCTGATCTTATCGAGCGTTGCTGATTGGCCGCATACGCAGGCTGCTGTGGTTCGTTCGAAAACGGATCGCGAAGCTGGTCCTCGATCTTGCCGAGAGTAGCAAGCATCTGTGGCGTCCGGTGCAGCACCCAAACCGCTTTGCCACGCCATTTGATCGCCACCATGGATCCCGGGTCGATTTTCGAAATATCGACTTCGACCGGTGCGCCGATCGCCTGCGCCCTGGCGCTGGGCTTCCAGCTGGAAATAAACGGCACGGTCGCCAGCACAGCGCCGACGGTGCCTGTCACTGTCGTGGCCACGATCAAAAAATGACGTCTGCTGAGATCAACGTCACTACTCATGCGTGCAACTCCCTTGTTTTTGGCGCCTGGCTTTTTTGGATTTCCGACTGGCCGCAGGCAGATTCGTGCGCCGGGGTTTTTTCGGTTGGCACATTATACACTGGCTGTCAATAGCTGACGATGCGTCACCATGCAATACTTGATGCAGATCAACAAGGCCCCGGGCGGGCATGGACCTGATGAACAGACGATGGACAAAACACGCGGTCTTTCTGGCTCAATCCATAATACTTGGGCTGGCGATCGCGTTCATCCTGGTCTGGTTCCGGCCGGATTTGTTGAAGGCGCCAGGGGAAGGTTACGGGCCCGGCCGGCCCGGTGTCGAGCAGAATTCTTTTGCCGATGGTATTTCGGCATCGATACCCTCGGTCGTCAATGTCTATACTTTACGCGTGGTCAGCCGAACCGATCGCCAGGACGCCGTGGGCAGAATCCTCGGCAACAGCGGGGCCGGCGCTTCCAGGCGGCCGCAGCGCAGCCTGGGATCGGGCGTCATTATTCGCAGCGATGGATATATCGTCACCAACAATCATGTCATTGAGAACGCCGATGAGATCAGCGTTCAGATGCTCGACGGACGCGAAGAAAAAGCCGTCCTGGTCGGCACCGATATCGACACCGACCTGGCGCTGTTGAAAATACCGCTGGATGGCCTGCCATCGATTCCACTTGGCCGGTCAGACCAGCTAAAAGTTGGCGATGTGGTGCTGGCGATCGGCAACCCCTACGGTCTCGGGCACACCGTTACCCAGGGCATTATCAGCGCTACCGGTCGCGCCCAGCTCGGCCTGTTTACCTTCGAGAACTTTATTCAGACCGATGCGGCAATCAATCAGGGCAATTCCGGCGGCGCACTCGTAAACACCGATGGCGAATTGGTCGGGATCAATACAGCGGTGCTGTCGGCCGGCCTGATGCCGGATGGCATAGGATTTTCCATACCCGTCAACCTGGTTCGCGGCGTGAGCCAGCAACTCATCGAAAACGGTCGCGTCATTCGCGGATGGCTCGGCGTTTCACCGCAAAACCTCAGCCCGCAGCGAGCCACGGACCTGGGCATCCCCGGCACCACCGGTATCGATTGAATGAGCCGCAGATCAGCTGGGTAGCCGACGCGTTTCAGGATGAGTAAGCAGGGGCAATTCATGAGACTATGTGCGGCGGTGAAGCCATGCCGTTTTCATTGACCAGAACCGGAACCAGCAGCG
>BFAU01000114.1 GCA_008975185.1 bacterium MnTg04
CAATACGAGCGGCGGCAGATCGCTGGTGGCCGGTGGCTCGAACAGCGGGACTTGACGCTCTCTATACACTCTTTCGCTGACCGCTGGCCTGGCAGACAAGGGTTCGATTTTGGGAGGAGTTTTACTTTTGGCTTTGCGCTGTTGCTCCCGGACATGCTCTTTGCGGGCTTGTTTTGCGCGCATGCCGGCAATGTGCTCGCCGAGCCATTTCAATCTCAAGGCCAGCCATTCGATACCCCACAGCGTCAGGCGGCCCAGCCTGTCCATGACCGCAATCCATGAAATACCGAGGAAAAGCGACACGCCGGCCAGCCAGACCGCCAGTAACAGCAAGGTTGCTCCCAGGAAACTCAGCAAACCGGACAGGCTTTGCCCAATCGCATCGCCAAGAATCCCGCCGCCGGTATGCGGCAAGCCGGTGCTGCTGAAATGCAGGGAAGCGAGCCCGCACGAGGTCGCCAGCGTGACCAGAAAACCCAGCCCCCGGAACCACAATGTGGACTGGTCGAGCAATGCGGCGTCGTCCCGGGCTTGATACAACAGAAAACCGGCGTAGGCGAGCATGACCGGAAACAAGAAAGCGGGCCGGCCAAACAACAACAGGAAAAAATCGGCCAGCCAGGCGCCGGCCGGTCCGATCGCATTATCGACCGACTCGCCGCCCGCCGCCCGAAAACCCGGGTCCGCCGTGCTGTAACTGATTAACGAAACCAGGAAAATAACCGCCAGCATTCCGAAAACCCACAGTGCGCCCTCCCTGAGCGCCCGGCGGACCGAATTGTTCAAGAGCGAATCCTGCTTGATTCCCTTGCCAACGATCAAGATTAATCCTATTGGTTAGAAATGCTTAATAAGCATATGATTTAAATAGTTATTAGTCTACTTAAACAGCGCCGGGTGGACGATTTCCCCAGCCTCTACATTGATGCCCTTCCGCAGATCTTCCGACTGCCGCCAGTCGGCGGATGTCAGGCGCATGGCATACGGCGCGATCGCCGCCGACAGCGCCTGCGAAGAGGTCCTGGGCACCGCGCCCGGCATATTGGTCACGGCAAAATGGGTCACGCCTTCCCAGACATAGGTCGGATCGTCATAGGTCCTCGGCCGGGTTGTTTCGACACAGCCCCCCTGGTCGACCGAAATATCGACCACCACGCTGCCCGGCTGCATGGATTTGACCATCTCCGAGCTGACCACATGCGGCGCGCGTTCGCCGGTAACCAGCACGGCGCCGACAACGATATCCGCGCTCTGTACGGCTCTCGCAACGTCCTCGGTATGCGGATAAAGGCCGGTCACGTTGGCCCCGAGGGCGCGCGCCTTTACCAGCTTGTCCCGGTCCATGTCGAAAACCACGACCTCGGCGCCCAGACCGGCCGCCACGATTGCCGCGTTGCCGCCAGCGACTCCGCCGCCCAGGATCACTACCTTGCCTCGCTTGGACGCCGGCACACCGCCGAGCAATATACCCTTGCCGCCTTGCGGCTGGTGCAACAGGTGGGTCGCAATCTGGATCGACAAGCGGCCGGCGATATCGCTCATCGGCGCGAGCAGCGGTAAGCGGCCGTGCTGATCTTCCACGGTCTCGAAGGCGACTGCGGTCAGGCCAATATCGCAAAGCGACCGGGTCAGCTCGGGGAGCGCGGCCAGGTGCAGATAACAAAACATCAAATGGTCTTTACGCAGGTGTTTGAGGTCTTCGGCGACGGGCTCCTTGACCTTGACCACCATCTCGGCGGACCCGTAAACCTCTTCGGCCGTAGCCAGAATCTTGACGCCAACCGCCACAAAATGGTCGTCCCCGTAGCCGCTCTTAACGCCGCCATTCTTCTCCACAAAAACTTCGTGTCCCGCACGGACGAGTTCCGCGCAGGCCGCGGGTATCAGACCGACCCGGCCCTCAAGCGGCTTCAGTTCACGGGGCACGCCAATTCGCATGATTTCTCCTTCTTTTTGCTGTCGAGCGCACAGTTAATTACCATTGTCGCCTGGCCGGTTTGCTCTGGTCGAATGTCATCGCCCGCAGGCGGCGACAGGCTCAGACTCTTGCTGACGGGAACCGGATGTTATCAGGCTTCAAGCCCCGTGACTCCTGTGCTGTGTGACTTGGATGAAAGGAAATTATACATGAGCGACACCAGGCATAGCCGTCTGTTGATACTGGGTTCCGGCCCCGCTGGATACGCAGCCGCAGTTTACGCAGCGCGGGCCAACCTGGCCCCGGTCCTGATTGCCGGCGTGGAGCAAGGCGGCCAGTTGATGACGACGACCGATGTAGACAACTGGCCAGGCGACGTGGAAGGGCTGCAAGGCCCCGAGCTGATGGACCGCATGGCGCGGCACGCACAAAGGTTCGATACCGAAATTATCAACGATCATATCAACAAGGCCGAGCTGAGCCGGCGGCCATTCCTGCTGACCGGCGACAGCGGGCTGTATAGCTGCGATGCCCTGATCATCGCGACCGGCGCCAGCGCCCGCTACCTGGGGCTGGAGTCCGAGGAAAAATACAAAGGCCGTGGCGTATCCGCCTGTGCGACCTGTGACGGGTTCTTTTATCGCGGCCAGGAAGTGGTTGTAATCGGTGGCGGCAACACGGCGGTTGAGGAAGCAATATACCTGTCCAACATCGCGTCGAAGGTTACCCTGGTTCATCGCCGGGACAAACTGCGTGCGGAAAAAATGTTGCAGGATAAACTGTTTGCCAAATGCGGCGATAAGGGCACCGTCAGCGTCGCCTGGAACGAAACGCTTGATGAAGTACTTGGCGATGACACGGGCGTAACCGGCGTTCGTCTGCGCAGTACCGCAAATACCTCGGATAAGCGTGAGTTGTCGGTGCATGGTGTTTTCATCGCCATCGGCCACGACCCGAACACCGGTCTTTTTGCCGGCCAGCTCGAGATGGAAAACGGCTATATCCAGATTCGTTCAGGCCTGAAAGGCAATGTCACCGCCGCCAGCGTCGCGGGCGTGTTCGCGGCTGGCGATGTTGCCGATCAGGTATACCGGCAAGCAGTCACATCGTCCGGGTTCGGTTGCATGGCTGCGCTGGATGCCGAAAAATACCTGGAGACGCTGGAGCCCTGATGCCGGCGCCGAACATGCGGATTCATGGTTGCCGGCGATGACCGGAAGAGTTGCACAGGGGCTGGTCTGGCTGGATGCTGATGATCCGGTCGATCAGTTCCCGGATCCGGAGCAGGCGCTACCCAAACCAAACGGCCTGCTCGCCGCCGGCGGCGACCTCTCCCCTGCGCGCGTCCTTGCCGCATACCGGCAGGGCATCTTCCCGTGGTACCAGGACGGCCAGCCGATACTTTGGTGGTCACCCGATCCGCGGGCGGTAATCCCTGTCGGCCGGATGCACATCAGCCGCGGTCTTCGCCGCCTGCTCCGCAGCGGCCGTTATCAGCTTAGTCTGGATCAGGATTGCGCCGGGGTCATCAACGGATGCATGGGGCCACGCAACGGCCGTGCCGGGACCTGGATTACCGCGGATATGCGCCTGGTCTATCTCGAGCTCCACGCCATGGGCCACGTCCATTCGATCGAAGTCTGGGATGACCATACCCTGGTCGGCGGGCTATACGGCATCGCACTGGGCCGCGTGTTTTGCGGAGAATCCATGTTCAGCGTGCACAAAAATGCATCCAAGGTCGCGATGGCCTGTCTGGATCGATTACTCTACGAAACCGGGTTTGAAATGATGGATTGCCAGATGTACACGCCACACTTGGGCAGTCTCGGTGCACAGGCGATGCCGCGGCGCCGGTACCTCGAAAAACTCAAGGACTGGTCCGGGAAACCACCGACCCGCACACCCTGGCCGGCGATCGCCCGCAGCAGCGCGAATTTCGACGCATGGCGGAGACCGGCTAATTCGCCTGATTGACCGGATTCCGTTTGCAAAGCATCGGTAGTTTCCGCAGAATGCGCGGGCCTGAACTGAACATTGAAACTACGTGCCAAAAGAAGAAGCCATACAAATGGAAGGCAAGGTCACCGAGACCTTGCCCAACACCATGTTCCGGGTCGAACTGGAAAACGGCCACGTCGTTACGGCCCATATCAGCGGGAAAATGCGCAAGCATTATATTCGCATCCTGACCGGTGATAACGTTACCGTAGAACTGACCCCATACGATCTTTCCAAGGGAAGAATCATCTACCGCAGCCGGTAGATCCTTTGGCTCTCTTCGTTACTCGGTGGCGGTCGCCCCGATGAACCCCGGGCCGGTCAACAATGAGACCCGTCCCGCTTATTCAACCTTGTCGAGTTCCAGTACCTTCGTGATTTTGAGGACCAGCTTGTCGTTCGCGTCGGTGGTAACCCGTACATGGCCACCGGCAGATAAATCGCCAAACAACAGTTCTTCGGCGAGTGGGCGCTTTATTTCTTCCTGGATCAGGCGCGCCATGGGTCGGGCGCCCATTTTTTCGTCGTAACCGTGCCGGGCGACCCAGGCTCTCGCCTCCTGATCGACATCCAGGCTGACGTTTTTCTGCTCAAGTTGTGCTTCGAGCTCGAGCAACAGTTTGTCCGCCACCAGTTGAATAATTTCCGAATCGAGAGCCTTGAACTGGATAATGCCGTCCAGCCGGTTGCGAAACTCGGGTGAAAAAAGTTTCTTGATCGCCTTCATGCCATCGCTTGAATGATCCTGTTCGGTAAATCCGATGGAGGCACGGCTCATTTCTCCGCTGCCAGCATTCGTCGTCATGATCAGGATCGCATTCTTGAAATCCGTGCGCCTGCCGTTATTGTCGGTCAGCGTGCCGTGATCCATCACCTGCAACAGTATATTGAACACATCCGGGTGCGCCTTTTCGATTTCATCCAGCAGCAAAACGCAATGCGGGGTTTTGGTTACCTGCTCGGTCAGCAGACCGCCCTCGTCATAACCGACGTACCCTGGTGGTGCACCAATGAGGCGGGAAACGGTGTGCCGTTCCATGTATTCAGACATATCGAAACGCAGCAATTCGATCCCGAGCGCCAGGGCCAGCTGCCTTGAAACCTCTGTTTTGCCAACGCCTGTGGGGCCGGAAAAAAGAAAACTGCCTACCGGCCGGGTTTCATCGGCGAGACCCGACCTGGCCATTTTTATCGCGGAGGCCAGCGAACCGATCGCCGCATCCTGCCCGAAAATCACCAGCTTCATATCCCTTTCCAGGTTCTTGAGCAAGTTACGATCCGAAGCGGATACGCTGCGCGGCGGTATCCGCGCCATGCGCGCGATAATTTCCTCGATCAATTCGACAGACACGTTATCCGGCCTTTGTTCTTCCTCGAGCAAACGAATCTTCGCGCCCGCTTCATCGATCACATCGATTGCCTTGTCGGGCAAGCGCCGATCGTTGATATGGCGTGCCGACAGCTCGGCGGCCGCTTGCAAGGCTGAATCCGGGTATTTCACGCCATGGTGTTCCTCAAACCGCGACTTGAGTCCTTTGAGGATCGCAACCGTTTCATCCACTGAAGGCTCAGTAATGTCGACTTTTTGGAATCGCCTTGCCAATGCGTGGTCTTTTTCGAAAATTCCCCGAAACTCTTCATAGGTCGTCGAACCGATACACCGCAGACGGCCGTTGGCCAGCACCGGCTTGATCAGGTTCGACGCATCCATTACGCTTCCCGATGCCGAGCCGGCGCCGATTACCGTGTGAATCTCGTCAATAAAAAGCACCGATGAAGGATCTTTTTCCAGTTCGGCAAACACGCCCTTGAGCCGCTTCTCGAAATCACCGCGGTATTTGGTGCCCGCAACCAGGGCGCCCATGTCCAGCGAATATATGGTCGTATTCCTCAGCAGATCGGGAACCTTTTTCTCGACGATGAGTTTCGCCAGGCCTTCGGCCATCGCCGTTTTGCCAACACCGGCATCGCCGACAAACAAAGGATTGTTTTTCCGCCGACGGCAGAGAATTTGTATCGTGCGCTGAATTTCATCCGTGCGGCCGATCAACGGGTCGATGCGACCGGCCTGTGCCATCTCGTTCAGGTTGCTGGCATACAAGCCAAGCGGGCTGGCCGGCATATCGGCATCTTCCTGCCCGCCGCCTGCACTATCGGTCGTGTCACCGGCAATCGGCGCCAGGCCGTGAGACAGGTAATTAACGACATCCAGGCGTTCGATATCCTGCTGGTTGAGCAGGTAAAGCGCTTGGGATTGTTTTTCGGAGAAAATCGCAACCAGTACATTTTGCGTGGTTACTTCTTTCTTGCCGGAGGACTGCACATGGAACAACGCTCTTTGCAACACCCTCTGAAAACCCAGGGTCGGTTGCACTTCCCTTTCCGAGCCGTCCTCTATCAACGGCGTCGTCTCAGCGACGAACGATTGCAAGTCTTTCTTCAGCCCGCTGATATCGGCGCCACAGGATATCAGCAGCTCCCTGACCCGTATCTCATCCAGCAAGACCAGCAGCAGATGCTCCACGGTCATGAATTCGTGACGCATCTCGCGCGCCCCGCGAAAGGCGTCGTTCAGACAAAGTTCGAGTTCCCTGCTAAGCATGGTCAGCTTTCTTCCATAGTGCACAACAAAGGATGCTGCTGCTGTCTTGAATAGGCATTGACCTGGGCAACCTTGGTTTCCGCGATTTCAAAGGTAAAAGCCCCACAGGCGCCTTGCCCGTGGGTGTGGACTTCAAGCATGACCCGCGTGGCCTTGACCCGATCCATGGAGAAAAACTGTTCCAGCACACCGACGACAAAATCCATCGGCGTGTAGTCGTCATTGAGCAACAATACCCTGTACATCGGCGGCCGCTTGAGTTCAGGCCGCGCTTCTTTGACCGCCAGGCCTTGTTCGTGGTTTTCCCTGGGATCAGTCATGTTGTCGTCTTACGCTCCGCATCGCTTGATTTTACCTGTTCTGCGTTCGCTTTTGGACAACAATTTTGACAGTTGCCGGCATCGCCTGGCAGACCGGTTATTTGTGCAGAATAATCGAAATACCATCCCAGTCGTTTGCGGGCGGATTGCTCCTAAAGTGGGTTACCCGGTCAAGATAAAGGCTGAAAAGCCTGCGCTCGGGAAAGGACTGGGCCAGGCCAAAAAATTCCTTTTCGGCGGAATCCCAGTCGCGCTCGCGGTAAAACTGCAAAGCCACGGCATGCTTTTTCAGCATTTGCCTGATGTCCAGGCCCATTTCGTTGAGCGGACCGACCGGGCTGAAGATGGCGACGGAATTGTCCTTGCCCTTGACCCGAACCCGGTCCAGTTCCAGAAAGGCGAAATCCGGTACCGCCTTGCGGGTAGCATCGCCTACCGCGATGGTTACCCCATAGGTCTTGGTCAGGTTTTCCAGCCTTGCGCCGAGGTTTACAGAATCACCCATCACGGTGTACGCCATCCGGAAACTCGAACCCATGTTGCCGACCCGCATTTCGCCGGTATTCAGACCGATACCCACCTTGATTTCCGGCCAGCCTCTGCGGTCAAACCCCTTTTGCAGCTGGCTGAGCGCTCCCTGCATTTCGATCGCGGATAACAGGGCGTTTCTTGCATGCTGCTGGTCCCGGACCGGCGCGCCCCAGAAGGCCATGATTGCGTCACCAATGTACTTGTCGATGGTGCCGCGATGGCGCTGGATCACCCGCGTCATCGGCGTCAGAAAAGCATTGAGAAGCTCGCTCACTTCGGGCGGGCTCAGCTGTTCGGCGATCCCGGTAAAATTCCGGATATCGGCGAACATCACGGTCATTTCCCGGCTCTCGCTGCGCATCGAAAAATCACCAGGGTTGTTACCCATTTCGGCAACCAGCTCCGGCGGCACATATTGGCCAAACAGACCCGACAGCTCTCGCTTGCCTCTTGCCTCCACGAAATAGCCATAAATCATGTGCAGGAAGTACAACAGGAATGTGAAACTCAGCAAGGACGCCAGCGGCAGCACGAAGTTGCCCCGGCCCCAGATCACCAGGTTCAGCACGGTAATCAGCAGAAGTATCAATACCGTCACCAGCGTCGCTGTCATGACGGGAACCCTGGGCAACACGGCGGTCATCAAAATCGCGAGCAACACCAGGATCGTAATCTCTATGCCCTGGACATAGCGCGGATGGTGCATGATCGTCTCGTCCAGGATTCCGGAAACAATGTTTGCGTGTATCTCGACGCCCGTAAATCGATTGCCTATCGGGGTATTGCGCAAATCATGGAGACCGGCGGCGCTCGTCCCCATGAGTACTATCGCCCCTTTCAACGGATACTTGGCCGCCCGGCCATGCAATACGTCTGTCGCAGAGACGTAGGGAAAACTGCCCAGCTGCCCCCGGTAAGGGACCAGGACCGATGCGTCTTCACCAACCGGAATTTTTTTGTCGCCGAGCGTCAGCCAGTCGAGATCCAGTCCATCGCGCGGCCCGTCCGCGCCATGCTGAAACACAAAACTCAGTTTTGGCCGGCCCAGCACCTGGTGCGCCACGGCGAAAGCAAGCGATGGATAGAGATTGCCATGGTATTTTTGCAGCAGGGGAACCCGGCGATATTTCCCATCTCCGTCCACCAGCGCATTCTCGAAAAAACCGCCGGCCGTGTTGTTTTGCAGCAGCGCGATGTTGCCGGTATACGCGATCGCCTCGGCGAAGGGGATATTGGTGTCGTCCTGATCCGACGGGATCAGCGGTTGCGGCAACATGCCCGAGGAAACATCCTCTCCCGCATCTCCCGCGTGGCGGAATACGTAACCCAGCACCGCCGGCCGGCCGGCAAGCGCTTTGGCAAAAAGGCCATCCGTATCCAGTGCCGGCCGTAAACTTTCAAGCGCCTGGCGAAACTGGGGAACATTTCTCAGCTCGTCCTGTGCCAGCCGCTCCAATACCGGTAGACCGCTGCGATTGTCTGGCTCGGCGAATACAATATCGAAGCCAAGAACCTTGATCTGATAGTCATCGAACAATCGGTCCACCAACCGGGCAACCCGGTTTCTCGGCCACGGCCATTGCCCTTCTTCCAACAGGCTTTTTTCATCCAGGTCCACAATGACGATTCGGTCGTCGATCGTGTTTGGCATGGTGAAAACCAGCCTGACGTCGTAAGTCAGTTGCTCCAGGCGCTCCAGCCAGCCCATGTGAATATCGCCCCGGTTGTGGAGCAAAAAGGGGAGAAACAGCATGGAGCTGATCAAAACGCGTATTAGCAGCCGTTTATACATCGGTCTCCGGTCGCGTCATTTCACTCGAGATAACATAATAATCCTGCTCGTGGACATGCAGCCGCAAGACCACGATTCTCGCAAAACAGGCCTTTTTGGACTTTCCAATAGAACAGCCCATACTTATGATGAATGCTTATGCCGTGGCTACTCTGTGGCCTGGGTCACGATACCGATAATTAGACTTGCGAATTAAATGAATCAACTGGCAAGCAAAACAGGTGTAATAGGCAGTAGTGAAGCCGCCCGGGTGCTGTCTCGGCTAAGCGGCAAACTGCCGCAATGGGCTTCCGTGATGCTGGTTATCGTGGTGGCCTGGCAGCTCGCCATGTTCGTATTGCAGCTGATGACCGATCCCATCCAACAGGCGCAATCGGCTGCCCCGCTACGGACCGGCACCGTCGAGGCTGCCTACGAAACGGATATTTCAATCATCACGGATGCAGGCCTGTTCGGTACTTTCCAGGATAAAACGACGGATGGTAGCGATGAAATACCCGACCCGGGTCTGGTTTCCGATGTTCCTGAGACCACGCTCGACTTGACGCTCAAGGGAACAATCTGGGACAGCGATCGCGACCGCGCCCTGGCGATCATCGAGTATCGCAACGAAGAAAAGGTATATTCGATCGGCGACCCGGTCGTCGCGGGCGCTACGCTTTACCTG
>BFAU01000115.1 GCA_008975185.1 bacterium MnTg04
CAGCGCCGGCTCAATCTTGAAGCTCCTGGCCAGGTCGACCGCGGTATCGACCAGCATCGAGCCGCCGAAAATCAGCATCCCCATACCAAGGACCAGGAGCAGGATTTCTTTCCACCAGGCCAGCAGGTTATCCCGCACGACTTCGCCAAATTCATCCTGGATTTTTTTCTGCTCGCCGCGCGCCAAATAGATTGAAAAGAAAATATACGCGGCGATTCCGCCAACCAGGACGACGCCGTCAAATGCCGAAATCACACCGTCCATCAATACGAGAATCAACAGCAAACTACAAAAGATCATTACCGGGATATCCAGTCGCACCAACTGGGATTGAATGTTGATCGGCCGAACGAGTGCGGCCGCGCCCAGTACCAGGGCGATATTGCAGATGTTGGAACCGACCGCGCTGCCGATCGCCATGTCGCCAAGACCCCGATACGCAGAATCGACGCCGACAGCAAGCTCCGGGCTGCTGGTGCCAAAAGCGACGATGGTCAGGCCAGCCACCAACGGTGTAATCCCGAGCCGCAGGCCGATCGACGTCGCGCCCCGCACGAGACAATCCGCACCGAGCAACAACAACGCCAGGCCAGCGATAAAAAGAAAAAACTGGGTGATCACCCGGCCTCACCCGGTCCATGACCGATTGCTGACGGCTTTTCGGCCTGACCGGCCGGCAAACACGATCGTATTCTTTTTTTTATCGGCATGCCGGGATTTTAGCACGCTGTTATGGCGGGCACGGCAACGGGAATATGCTGTTTATCGATCCCTATCTGCCGAGTTCCGCACCGAGACCTGCCAGCACCGCCGCATAAACCTCAATAGCATCCCATAGATTCTGTATGCGCAGGTTCTCGTTCGGGCTGTGCTGGTTATTGTCATGGTTCGCCATGGGGAGCATCACGATGGGGACGTCAAGCCCCTGCCTGATCACGTGTAACGGTAGGCTGCCGCCCATCGTCGGCATTCTGACCAGTTCGCCGTCCCGTGCCTGCAGCAAAATCCGGCTCATCGCCCGCGCACGATGATCATTCATGTCCATCCAGACCGCCGGGTAGCCGTATTCCCGCCACTCGACCAGCGCGACCTTTTCATGCCGCCCCAAGGTCTGCGAATCCGGTGGTTCCCGCACGATCGTATAGCCTTGTTTCCGGATATGGGCATCGACCAGCGCCTTCACTTTTTCGGGCGTGAGATCCGGAACCAGGCGGAATCCCAGCGATACCGTGGCCTGATCCACGATCGCGTTGCGTGCTGTCTCGCCCACGCCGCCTGCCCGGATTCCCCGGACATTGATCGCCGGATTCATGATCAGTCTCTCGAGACGCTGACCGTTACCCTCCGTCCATCCCAGGGCCAGATCTTTTCGCAATAACCCGTCTACCGGCGGAGCCGCCGCGATCGCGGCCAAAGCTTCTGCGCCAGGCTCAGCTACCGCATCGGCAAATCCGTCCACCAGGATCACTCCATCCGGGGCACGCATGCTCGCCAGCAGATGTACCAGCATCATGATCGGGTTCGGCGCCCAGTTCCCGTAGTGCCCGCTGTGCAATTGGCTCGTAGGCCCGTAGACGGTGACGTCCGCCGCGGTCATGCCGCGCACGCCGAAACTGACCAGTTGCCGGCGGCTCTGGTGCACCGGCCCATCGCAGAACAACCAGAAATCGGCCTGCAACAAGTTTGCGTGCCGCCGAATCATGTCCGCGAGATGAGGCGAGCCGGCTTCTTCCTCGCCATCGAAAAAGAATTTGAGATTGACCGAGACTGGAATATCCGCCGCCGCCAGCGCATCGATTGCGCTCAGCACGCCTATGATCGGCGCTTTGTCGTCACCCGCCGAGCGCGCGTACAGGCGCCATTCGCCGGGGATTTCAACCGGCAAGGAAGCGAGATCGATTGTCGCCGCATGATCTTCGAGCCTTCCCGCCCGCAGCACCGGTTGCCAGGGATCGGACGCCCATAGCTCGCGTTGTACCGGCTGGCCGTCGTAGTGGGCGTAAATCAGTACGGTGTACGCGGCACCCCGGTTCAATTCGCCAAAAACAACCGGGGGGCTGCCCGGCGCTTCCAGCAAACGTGACTCTACGCCGCGCCGCCGCAGCATACCCAGGATGAACTCGGCATTGCGACGCATATCGTCGTGGTTCGACGCCACGTTCCGCAAAGCGAGCAGCTCCGCAAACTCGCGGATGATTCCGGCCTGGTTAGCTTTGCTGTGGGTCCGTGCCGCGGCCACGGCCTGGACCACCAGCGATTCGGCGTCCTCTGTCCCCGCCACCGACGGCAGGCAGAAAACCAGCAGTGCGCTAAATAGCCAGAGCCTTGCATTCCTGATAACGAAAACAACCCGTTTCATGATCGTTCACCATCCCGATGGCCTGCATATGTGCGTAGATGATCGTGCTGCCGACAAACTTGAACCCTCTCTTCTTGAGGTCTTTCGACAACGAATCCGATTGCGCGGAAGTCACCGGCAGCTGCTCCACGGTTTTCCAGCGATTTTGTATCGGTTTGCCGCCAACGAAATCCCAGATGTAGCGGTCGAAGCTGGCAAACTCTTTTTGTACGGCAAGGAATGCCTTTGCATTGCTTACCGCCGATCTGACCTTGAGCCGGTTTCTGACTATCGCCGGGTCGGCCAGGAGTTTCTCGATTTTTTCTTCCTCGTATCGGGCAACCTTGTTCGGGTCGAAGTTGTCGAATGCCTTGCGGTAACCATCGCGCTTTTTCAATATGGTCTCCCAGCTCAACCCCGCCTGCGCGCCCTCCAGCACCAGAAATTCGAAATGCAGCCGGTCATCGTGTACCGGCACGCCCCATTCCCGATCGTGGTAGGCGTGAAAAATATCCTTTTGCGCCCACTTGCACCGGGTGTCCTGTTTCTTTTCCCCAGGCATAAAAATCGCTCTCGAAAACTGCCGACAAATTGCTGACCCAGGACAAGAGTAATCTGCGTAAGCGGGTCTGCGCCAGATATTTTTGTGCAGAAAAAGACAAAAAAGGCCCGCTTTCGCGGGCCTTGGTGAATCCAGATGAATTCGGGGTTGGTGTTACGAGTTCTTCAACGCGGTTCGTCTTACTTATCCTCGCCGCATTTGCCCTCGCCACATTTGCCTTCGTCACCTTTATCTTCACCGCAGCTGCCTTCGCCGCCTTTGTCTTCGCCACAGCTGCCTTCGCCGCCTTTATCTTCGCCACAGCTGCCTTCGCCGCCTTTGTCTTCGCCACACTTGCCTTCTTTGCCTTTACCTTCGCCGATATCGGCAACCATGTAGCCGGCACTCAAAGCGCTCGTCATGAACGGGCTGCTGTCGGCACTCGCGGTGCTGGCAAAAGCGAATGAAGACGCCAGCGCGACGCCAACGGCTATAGCCAGAGGTTTCTTTAATTCAGACATGATGCAGGTCTCCTTAGTATCCCATAGGGAATTATCGGCCTTTCCGGCCATTTATTATCCGCTTCGAATATGTTTCAAAGCGGCTTAAAAGTAGCATAGACCCCTGACCGACAAGCCGCCACTGTCTGAATTTTGCGACAAGTGGAGGTTAATCGAAGCCGGGCGGTCTCAGACCGCTGGTGCACGTCGTGGTGCGGCGGATTCCTCGCGCCCCTTTTTGAGCGGGAAGCGTGCCGCACCACAAAAAAACCAGATCCATACCTCCATGACTCAAACACCCGGTTGGGCTTAATAAACTAGACAGGGCCCCGGCCAAAAAAATTACACCCTGATACGGTCAAATATCCCAGCGCAGCGATTCAACGATTGGCTCGGACACCTCGGCAAGATCGCTTTCCTCCCCGGCAATGATGGCAATACTCCCTGCAGCCGCAGGCAGGATGATTCCGAAAAAGCCTTGCTCCGAGAAACTTGTTGGCCCGCCGACCTTCAGATCACGCAGTATCATCACCGTGACTGGTCCGCTCTCACCCTGCACCACCAGGTGGGGTACCAACCGGCCCCGGAAAATGCAGCTACGCGCATAGGAAACCTCGGATACGCCATCAGGCATCGCCAACCTCGACTTTCGAAGTACTCTCGCCAGCCGTTGATACGGTACCCGTTCATCGGTAGACACCAGGGACACTTGCTCATGCTGCATATGGGCCAGCAAATCCTGCGCAATACCGCCATGCGGCGCACTCCACCAGGTGAGCAGCCCCACGCCCAGCCCGAGAACCAGGCTCGCGGCAAGCCCGATCCACGCCCGGCCCTTAGCAGGCGCCATATTCTCTTGCGCCTCGTATGGGCCGCCTTGACCGCCGGCCAGCGGGACCCGCAGCGCCACGACCAGCCGGCGGTCAAAATCCTGAACCCGAGCCGCAAAACGGGCGCATGCCGTACAATCCTGCCGGTGCGCCAGCGTCCGCTGGTCCTGGCAGGCTGGGTCAGCGCCAAACTGGTTGCGAAATTCCAGGCAATTCATAACTGGTGACTCATTCCTCAAAAAATTTCATCAGCATCTTGCGAGCCCGGTACAGCCTCGTCAGCACCGCGCCTTGCTTGATTTCCATTAGCCCGGCGATCTCTTCCGTGCTGAACCCCATCAAAACCTGTAGCACCAAGGGTTCGCGATAATCGGGCTCGAGCCTGCCTATCGCCTCCCTCAGATCCGCCAGGTCCGTATCCGGTGTATTCGCGAGCAAGCCTTGTTCAGCCTGCGTCAAATCATCGATATCCTGGGTGGGATGCCGCTTTCGCTCGTACATCCTGGCGTTTTCCCGCCGCAAAATGGTTATCAGCCAGTAGCGGGCCGCAGATTCGTCGCGGAGGCTGTCAAAAGAGCGCCATGCTCTCAGCAAGGTCTCCTGGACCAGGTCCTGGGCGATTGAATGATCGCGGCAAAGCCAGAAAGCAAATCGGAACAGGTCCCCCTCGTGGGTTCGCGTCATGTTCTCAAATCTGCTGCGTCTGGATTCCTCGGTGTTTTCCTGCTTCATAAATTCAGACCGGTGTCATTTATTGATTATTACCGGGGTTTTGACCATTGTTTTGGACAGACCGCGCTTTTCGGGCGAAAATCTACCCTATCTCCAGACGAGTAAGGAATCCAGCATGGCCAGTACGAAAAGAGGCCGGTTCCCCGGCACGAGGATGCGACGGATGCGGCGAGATGATTTCAGCCGCAGGCTGATGCGCGAATGCTCACTGAGTTCAGCGGATCTGATTTGTCCGTTGTTTGTCACCGAAGGGGACAAACAGTCGCAGCCGATACTCTCGATGCCCGGCGTGGACCGTCTCAGTATCGATCTGGCAGTCGAAAAAAGCCGGGAACTGTTTGATCTCGGTGTGCCGGCAGTGGTCCTGTTTCCGGTCGTCGAAAACGATGGCAAGAGCCTGGACGGCAAGGAGGCCTACAATCCAGGAGGCCTGGTTCAGCGTTGTATCAAGGCTATGAAAGTTGCTCTCCCGGAGCTCGGGGTCATTACCGATGTGGCGCTCGATCCCTACACCACGCACGGACAAGACGGCGTTATCGATGACTACGGTTACGTCGTCAACGACGAGACTGTGGCAATCCTGGTGCGCCAGGCCCTGTCGCATGTGGAGGCCGGGGCCGACGTAATATCGCCGTCCGACATGATGGACGGGCGGATAGGCGCGATCCGGCAGGCGCTTGAAGCCGAGGGCCATCACACGACAAAAATTCTCGCCTATTCGGCAAAATACGCATCGTCTTTTTATGGCCCCTTCCGCGACGCCGTGGGTTCTGCGGGCAATCTCGCCGGTGGCGACAAATACACCTACCAGATGGATCCGGCCAACAGCGATGAAGCGCTGCGTGAGATCGCGCTTGACCTGGAAGAAGGTGCCGACATGGTCATGGTCAAGCCCGGAATGCCCTACCTGGACATCGTTCGAAGGGTCAAGGACGAATTTGGCGTACCCACATTCGTCTACCAGGTCAGCGGCGAGTACGCGATGCTCAAGGCGGCTTCCCAGGCCGGCTGGCTGGATGAAGAATCGGTGGTTATGGAGGCCTTGCTGGCGTTCAAAAGAGCTGGCGCGGACGGCATTTTGACGTATTATGCCGGCCAGGCCGCACGCTGGCTCGGCCAATAACAAAACATGCAAAAACCGGGGGGCTAGGATGGCAAATTATCTGTCGGGGATATTCGGTTCGTCTCCGGTCGCGCCTTTGCAGCAGCATATGGATATTGCCTACCGCTGCGCGAAACAATTGATACCGATGTTCGAGGCAGTGATCGAGAGTGACTGGGCTGCCGTCGAGGATTGCCGACAGCGCATCCGGGACCTCGAAAGCGAAGCCGATGAAATGAAACAGGCGATTCGCGCCAGCCTGCCGAAAAGCCTGTTTATGCCGGTACCCAGGGAAGACCTGCTCGAATTGCTGCTGGTTCAGGACCGGGTTGCCAATCGTGCGAAGGATGTTTCGGGGCTGGTCGTCGGGCGAAAAATGGAGTTGCCCGACCCTATAGCGGAACCTTTCATAAAGTTTGTCCGCTGCAGCGTCGCTGCCGCCAAGCAAGCGCGCAAAAGCGTGCGCGAACTCGATGAGTTGTTTGAGACCGGCTTTCGCGGCGCCGAAGCCAAGCTTGTCGCGTCAATGGTCGCGGAACTGGACCGGCTCGAATCAGAGTCCGACC
>BFAU01000116.1 GCA_008975185.1 bacterium MnTg04
GGCAACGAGCATGACGGTGCGATGGCCGAACTTGAACCCACCGTACACACGCTGGAGAAACAAATACGGGCGGATTGCCTCGCAATCATACGCTGGCAGCCCCGCCTGGACCCGCAACAAATGGCCAGGCAACTGCACCCGGCGGCAAGAAAAATCAGCCGCTAAAAAAGAGCTTCTATAGTTTCGCCCGTAACCGTTGATGCACCCGATCGGGTGCCGGCCGGCATGCCACTGACACGGTTTTCTTGCACCCAAAATAGGCATCAAGTAGCATTAGCGCGCCTTGGTCAAGAGCCGCTCCTGACCTAATAAATCAAGAAAATCCGCGGCGCGGGTATTGACAATCCAAACCGGGAGTCAGCCCCGATGGATACCTTGGCATCAAAATCGGAAACATAGGGAGTTGGGATTGATGACCAACAGTTCTGGAATCCGCCTGGCCGGAAAAATTACGACGCTTCTTGCTCTGATGACAATCGCGCCGGCCGCTGTTGCCGACATGGTGCTCAATCTCAGGCGCGGCGTTACCGACATCAGTCAGACCGTTTATGAGCTGCATATGCTGATCCTCTGGGTGTGCGTGGTTATCGCCATCGTCGTGTTTGGCGTGATGATCGTATCCATTATCCTGCACCGGCGCTCGCGTGGCGCCGAGGCGGCTGATTTCTCGCACAGTACGAAAGCGGAGCTGATCTGGACGATTATCCCCGTCATTATCCTGGTCTGGATGGCCGTGCCGGCCGCGAAAACCCTGGTGGTCATGGAAGATTTTCGTGACTCTGAAATGACCATCAAGGTCACCGGCTACCAATGGCGATGGCATTACGCGTACCTGGGAACCGAAGTCGATTTCTTCAGCTCGCTGGCCAGATCGAGCAATATAGCCCGCCAGGTCCGTTCCGGCGTGGATCCATTCTCGGTCGACAACTATTTGCTGGACGTAGACAAACCGATGGTCGTGCCGGTCGATACCAAGATTCGCCTGCTGATCACGGCGAACGATGTGATTCATTCCTGGTGGATGCCAAGCTTCGCGGTCAAAAAAGACGCCATCCCGGGTTTCATCAACGAGATCTGGTTCAAGGCTAATGAAACCGGCACCTATCGCGGGCAGTGCGCCGAGCTTTGCGGAAGAGGCCATGGTTTCATGCCGATCGTCGTCGATGTATTGAGCAAGCAGGATTACGCAGCCTGGATCGACGCGAAAGACGGCGGCGAAACCGTTGCCATGGTTGATTCGACGACTGCCGCGGAAGCACCGGCTGTAGCCGAGGAGTTGAGCGGTGAGAAACTGTACAACATAAGTTGCAGCGCCTGCCACCAGGTCAATGGCCAGGGTTTGCCGCCGGCGTTCCCGAGCCTGGTCGACAGCGCCATGGTCAAAGGGCCGGTCGCGAAACATATCGATATTGTGATGAACGGTCGCGTGGGTACCGCAATGATCGGATTTTCCACGCAGCTTGGCGATGCAGAGCTTGCCGCCATCATTAACTACGAACGCAACGCCTGGGGGCTGAACGGCGGTGACACCGTCCAAGCCTCGGATATCGCAGCAGCCAGATAAAATAAATGGAGAACAGTATGGGCCCTGAGTACGAAGCCACGGCCGATCAGCATCACGTGGACGATCACGATCACCACGGTGCGCCGAGCGGTATCAAGCGCTGGCTATTTTCGACCAACCACAAAGACATCGGGACCATGTACCTGGTGTTTTCTCTGCTGATGTTTTTTGTCGGCGGAGCAATGATCATGATCGTCCGGGCCGAGCTGTTCCAGCCTGGCCTGCAGTTTGTCGATCCGGCGTTCTTTAACCAGATGACCACCATGCATGCACTGGTCATGGTTTTCGGCGCGATAATGCCGGCTTTCGTGGGCCTGGCCAACTGGATGATACCGATGATGGTCGGCGCCCCCGACATGGCGCTGCCTAGAATGAACAACTGGAGCTTCTGGTTGCTCCCGGTGGGCTTTACGTTTCTCATAGCAACGTTGTTTATGCCCGGCGGCGCCCCGGCGGCCGGCTGGACCATGTACCCGCCGCTGGTCTTGCAAACCGGTGACGCGTTTCCGTTCCTGGTGTTTGCCATTCACATCCTTGGTGCGTCCTCGATCATGGGCGCGATCAATATTATCGTAACCATCATGAATATGCGTGCACCGACGATGACGCTGCTGAAAATGCCTTTGTTCGTCTGGACGTGGTTTATTACCGCTTTCCTGTTGCTGGCTGCGATGCCGGTCTTCGCGGGCGCGGTAACCATGCTGTTGTTCGACCAGTTTTTCGGCGCCCATTTCTTCAATGCCGCGGGCGGCGGCGACCCGGTGATGTTCCAGCATATATTCTGGTTTTTCGGACATCCCGAGGTCTACATCATGATCTTGCCGGCTTTTGGGATCGTCTCGGAAATTATTCCGACCTTCGCCCGCAAACCGCTGTTTGGCTACAACTCGATGGTGTACGCGACCGCCAGCATCGCTGTTCTGTCGTTTATCGTCTGGGCGCATCACATGTTCACGGTCGGCATGCCGCTGGCCGGCCAACTGTTTTTCATGTTCTCAACGATGCTGATTGCCGTTCCAACCGGCGTCAAAGTCTTTAACTGGATAGCAACGATGTGGCGAGGTTCGATGACCTTTGAAACACCGATGCTGTTTTCGCTGGCGTTCGTGTTCCTGTTTACGATCGGCGGCTTTTCCGGCCTGATGCTGGCCATTACGCCGGTAGATTTCCAGTATCACGACACCTATTTTGTGGTGGCCCACTTCCATTACGTGCTGGTACCGGGCTCGCTGTTCGGCATCATGGCGGGAGTCTATTACTGGCTGCCGAAGTGGACCGGTCATATCGTTGATGAAAAGCTCGCCAAGATGCATTTCTGGTTGTCGGCGATATTCGTCAACATCACGTTCTTCCCGCAGCATTTCCTGGGGCTTGCCGGGATGCCGAGACGGATCCCCGACTACTCGACTCAGTTCGCCGATTTCAACATGATGTCTTCGCTAGGCGCCTTCGGTTTCGGGCTGTCGCAACTGCTGTTCGTTTATATCGTGTACCAGACCGTCAAGGGTGGAAAAAAGGCGAGTAGCGAAGTCTGGGACAACCCCGTTGGCCTGGAATGGACCGTGCCCTCACCGGCGCCGTATCATACATTCGAAACCGCACCGGAGGTGAGGTGAGATTGCCGCAACATGGGATCCCCTGTATCGAAAAGAAAGGTTCGCGTGGCGGCGATAATACTGGGCCTGGTAGCGGCAGGATTTTATGTTTTGATTATCGTTGCAACCGGGCTTAGAGCGTCGGGATGAGCAAACAAAAACACCTCGTGCGTTTCGGCCTGACCACGCAGTTGTTTGTGCTGGTCGCGGCCATGTTTGGTTTTGGTTTTGCGCTGGTCCCCCTGTACGACGTGTTTTGCCAAATCCTCGGTATCGGCGGCAAAACCGCGGCACAAGCTGCCGAAGTCGTGGAAGCGCCTGATTTGAACCGCGAAATCGTGGTTGAATTTGTGACCACGGTAAACGAGGGCGCGCCCTGGGAATTCAGCGCCGGGGTCGCGGAAATGCGGGTTCACCCGGGCAAGCTGTACCAGGCGACTTTCTTTGCCCGCAACCTGATCGGCCAGCCGCAGGACGGCCAGGCAGTACCGAGCGTCGCGCCCGGCCAGGTGGCAAAGTACTTCAGGAAGACCGAGTGCTTTTGTTTCGAGCGACAGAGTTTTTCCGCCAATGAAGGCCGCGACATGCCGGTCGTATTCATCCTGGATCCGGAAATTCCACGACATATAGACCGGATCACCTTGTCGTATACATTTTTCGCCTTGGAAACCCTGGCGGGTGCCGTCACCAAAAATCCATCTGGGATTTGAATCGGGGATTAGCGTTTATGGATCACACACAAGATAAGTATTACATCCCACACGGCAGCCATTGGCCGATCGTCGGCAGTGTCGCGCTGTTTGTGATGCTTGGCGGCTTTGCCGTCTACCTGAACGGCGCTGAAATCGGCGGCATGGCGTCGCTGGTCGGCCTGGCGATACTGGTTGTGATGATGGCCGGCTGGTTTGGCAACGTAATTTCTGAAAGCATGGCCGGTTATTACAACCCTCGGGTGGACAAGTCCTTCCGCATGGGAATGATGTGGTTCATCTTTTCCGAAGTCATGTTCTTCGCCGCATTTTTCGGCGCCTTGTTCTATGCCCGGCAACTAGCGATCCCCTGGCTCGGTGGCGAAGGAACCAAGTTCATGACCAACCTGATGCTCTGGCCGGGCTTCGAGGCGATGTGGCCGAGCAACGGACCGGCGCATGCAGGCGGTGATTTCGAAACGATGGCCGCGGCGGGCCTGCCTGCAATCAACACCGCAATACTCCTGACCAGCAGCGTAACCATCACCATCGCCCATCACGCGCTGAAGAACGGCAACCGCCTGCTGCTGAATCTCGGTGTGCTGGTGACGGTAATCCTGGGTTTTAGCTTTATTTTTCTGCAAGCCATCGAGTACCTGCACGCCTATAGCGAACTCAACCTGAAACTCAGCACCGGTATTTATGGCTCGACTTTTTTCGTATTGACCGGCTTCCACGGACTGCATGTCACGGTAGGCGCAATATTCCTGACCGTGATCTGGATTCGCGTGCTGCGTGGCCATTTCACGCCGCAGAAACATTTTGCCTTCGAGGCGGCTGCCTGGTACTGGCATTTCGTCGATGTCGTATGGCTGTGCCTGTACTTTTTCGTCTACTGGTTGTAGGCGGCAAACCACGGACCGGGGCGCCGTGGGCCGCACGGCGCCCCTTTTTATTTCTTCGCGGCAGGTTACCGGCGCCGGTTTTAGTCAGGAAAGATTCCGTGTGGCTGGATCAGACCGAAATACCAGGCGACCATGAGCAAGACGAACAATCCGACCGACATTCCGATCCGCCACGTCAGCGCCCTGACGACGCGATCTGTTTTTCCGTCATCGCTGACCAGGTAGCGGAGTGCGGAACCGAGACTGACAATGATGGCTAATAGAATAATTAAGGCTAACAAGCGCATGACGATTTCCGGAGATTCTCCGGTTCAACCCGTGTGGGACGACAGTATATCGTGACCGGGAAAAAAAGAAGGGCTGAAAATACCGTCTGGCTGATTCCTTCAGTCGCGGCAATCGTATGCTTCCTGCTGTTCGTCAACCTGGGACGATGGCAGCTGGAGCGCGCACAGCAAAAGGACATTTTGTTTGCCAGTTTCGAACAACAGCAGCCGACAGCAGCCCCGGATGGCCTGGCCAGCAATGAAAGCGTGGAGAAAAGCCGCTACCAGCATAGAAAGGTTTACGGCCGTTACGATAGCGCTCATCAATTCCTGCTCGATAACATGGTCCATGACGGACAGGTGGGTTTCCAGGTGCTGACGCCTCTGATCCTGCCCGACCAACAGCGGGCCCTGCTGATCAACCGCGGCTGGATTCCGCTCGTCGGCAGCCGGCAGAATCTGCCGCAGGTGACAGTCGATTCCGGTTTGCGACAGGTGACGGGCCGCATCGACCGGCTTCCCAGGGCCGGGTTTCGCCCGGGACCCGGCCTCACCATGGCCCGGCAAGACTGGCCACGACTGGCTTTGTTCCCAACGGCAAGCGAGCTGGAGGACGTGCTCGATTACCCCTTGTTCGATTTTGTCCTGTTGCTGGATAAACGCGAGCCCGATGGGTACCTGCGGCAATGGAGGCCAACGGTAATGAGCGCCAACCAGCATCGTGGCTATGCTTTTCAGTGGTTCGCCATGGCCACGGCAATAATGATCCTTTTCACGGTATTGTCCTGGAAATACTGGACGCGGAGACTGCGAGAATGAATGCAGCAACCCCACACGGCGGCAGCCGGAAAAAACGCAGTACCCTGCTGCTGGTCGGCATGCTCTTCCTCGGGCCATTGCTGGTCGCTTCGCTCGTCTATTACGGCAGCGCGGGCTGGCGGCCGACCGGTAACGTCGCATCCGGCATGCTGTTCGACCCGGTAAAAGAACTGCCGGCCAGCGAGCTGCGGGGCGTCGATGGAAGCAGGCTTGGCTACGAGGCGCTGGATGGCCTCTGGATTCTGGTTTACCTCAGCCAGGGTTCTTGTGAAATCGAATGCCGGAAGAGCCTGTATGACACCCGCCAGGTACGGGTGTTGCTGGGGCAAAAAGACCAGCGCGTACGCCGTCTCCTGGTCGCCGGTGCACCGCTGCCTGACCCCGCCTATCTCAGCGAGTACCACCCCGACCTGCTGGTCACGACCGCGGCGAGCGCGGGCAGCGATTTTGTCCAGGCCTTCGCCCGGGACCGGCAAGGTCTGGGTGACGAAGAAATCCTGCGGCTGGACCGAGTATATATCGTGGACCCGCTGGGAAACCTGGTAATGGCTTACGAGTCAGGTTTTGACGCAAATGGCCTGCTGAAAGATTTGCAACGCCTGTTGCGCCTGTCAAGCATTGGTTAGCCTGGCGGTCACCCGGAGATAAATGGATATGGCGAAACGCCCGCCAGGAAAAAGATATTACCGGTACCGCGGACCCAGCGCTGCGTTGATTCGTTTCAAAAAGCTCGCGCTGCTGGCCACATTTTTGACCCTGGCCGTCGTCGTACTGGGTGCCTACACGCGCTTGTCGGATGCCGGCCTCGGTTGCCCTGACTGGCCCGGTTGTTATGGGCAGATCAGTGTGCCGACCACGGCCTCCGATATCTCGACCGCGGAGCAAGCCTATCCGGAACGGCCGCTCGAGCCGGCCAAGGCCTGGATAGAAATGGTTCATCGGTATCTGGCCGCCATCCTGGGCTTGATGGTCATGGCGCTCGCGCTAATGGCATTGCTCAATCGCAAAGAGAAAAAACAACCTGTGGCGTTGCCGGTCCTGCTGGTGCCGCTCATTGTTTTCCAGGCTCTGCTGGGTATGTGGACGGTCACCTTGTTGCTCAAACCCGTCATCGTCGTGGCTCACCTGCTGGGGGGCATGGCGACCCTGGCGCTGCTGTGGTGGCTGGCGATGACGCCGGCGCGGGAGCGAACCGCAGCCGGCGATCCACTACTGGCGAAAGCCTCGTTGCTGGCGCTGCTGGTGGTGATCGCGCAGATCGCCCTGGGTGGCTGGACCAGCAGCAACTACGCCGCCCTGGCCTGTCCCGATTTCCCGACTTGCCAGGGTGCATGGTGGCCGGAGGCGGATTTCGAGAGTGGTTTCGATTTGCACCATCCGCTCGATATGGACCTGCTCAGCGACTATGCCGGTGGCGTACTCGAGCATCCGGCCCGCGTCGCCATACACCTGAGCCACCGCGTTGGCGCACTGGTCGTCGTGTTCGTCAATCTGATACTGGGCTTTGGGTTGCTGGCCCGTAGCGAAAGTAATGCAGTCGCGCAGTCAGGTATCGTCGTGATGGCCATAACCCTGTTCCAGGTGCTAATCGGTATTGCCATCGTCAGCCTTGGCCTGCCGTTGCTGCTCGCAACGGCGCACAACGCGATGGCTGCCTTGTTGCTGCTAAGCTTGCTGACCACCCACCGGTTGCTGCGGTTGAAACCATGACCCGACTGGCCGAGTATTTCGAGCTGACAAAACCGAAGGTCGTCGGGCTGATCGTGTTCACTGCGGTCGTCGGCATGTTCCTGGCGGTACCCGGTATGCCGCCCTGGCAAGCGATCGTATTCGGAACGCTGGGCATCGGGCTTGCGGCGGCTTCGGCCGCGGCGATCAACCATGTACTCGATGCGCGCATCGATGCCAGGATGAAACGCACGCGACATCGGCCCTTGCCGGCCGGCAAACTCAGCGAAAAGCAGGCGAGCGTTTTTGCGGTTGTGCTTGGCCTGCTCTCGATGCTGATTCTGGCGCTGGCGGTAAACCTCCTGACCGCATTAATGACCTTTCTTTCGTTGATCGGTTACGCGTTTGTCTATACCGTTTACCTGAAACGCGCGACACCGCAAAACATCGTCATCGGCGGCGCGGCCGGCGCGGCCCCGCCGGTGCTGGGGTGGATGGCGGTGACCAACACGATCGACCCGAATGCGCTTTTGTTGTTCCTGATTATTTTTACCTGGACCCCACCGCATTTCTGGGCTCTCGCTATCGCCCGCAAGGACGACTATGCCAAAGTAGATATCCCGATGATGCCGGTGGTCTACGGCGTCAAATTTACCCGGCTGCATATTCTTCTGTATACGATCCTGCTGTTTATCGTTTGCTTGCTACCCTATTTCACCGGCATGTCCGGCCTGTTTTACCTGTTTGGTGCGGTCATGCTCGGCGGTGGTTTCCTGTACTATGCCATCGCAATGATGGTTCGGGACAAACCGGAATTGCCCATGCAGACTTTCGCCTACTCGGTCAATTACCTGGTGGCTCTGTTCGCGTTTCTCCTGGTCGATCATTATCTGTAGCCCGTAGCTTTCCAGTTGTTACAATTCGCGACGATGGATGTTTCCCCCATACTCGACCCCCTGAACGAAGCCCAGCGTGAGGCGGTGACCGCCGGGCAACACGCGATGCTGGTATTGGCCGGCGCCGGCAGCGGCAAGACCCGGGTACTGGTCCATCGGATCGCCTGGCTGGTCGAGGTCGAGAAGGTCGAGCCGCGCAGCATTCTGGCGGTCACATTTACCAACAAGGCGGCCAGTGAAATGCGCGGCCGTATCGAGGCGTTGCGCGGGCGACCCGCGACGGCCATGTGGGGCGGCACTTTCCAGGGCCTGGCTCACCGGATTTTGCGGCAGCAC
>BFAU01000117.1 GCA_008975185.1 bacterium MnTg04
GGTGACGGTTCGCATGGGCGAGGTTGAAACGCTGGAATCCCAACGCGACCGCTACCTTGGCATTACGGTGTTTTTCGGTCAGCAAAAAGGCTCGGCGAGCACCACCGATCTCGGTTCCGGAGCCGTCGCCGACACAGTGCGCAAAGCCTGCTCCATCGCGCGCTTCACATCCCCGGATCCATATTCCGGGCTCGCCGATGCCGCACTGATGGCGGCCGAGTTTCCGGAACTCGATTTGTATCACCCATGGAATCTTCCTGCGGCCGAGGCGATAGACCTGGCGACCCGTTGCGAGGCAGCCGCACTGACGGCCGATCAGCGCATCGAAAATTCTGAAGGCGCCACCGTGTCGAGTAGTGAGGGCGTCGCGGTCTATGGCAACAGCCACGGATTCATGGGCGCGAAACGCGGAACCAGCCACAGCGCCAGTTGCGTCATCATCGCCAAACACGGTCGGGAAATGCAAAGAGACTATTGGTACACCAGCGCGCGCGACCCGGGCGAGCTGATGGACCTGGAAGCGCTGGGGAAAAAAGCGGCGCAGCGGGCGCTGGCCCGGCTGGGTTCGAGGAAGCTGGATACGCGCGAAGCGCAGGTGTTGTTTCCGGCCGAACTCGCGCGCAGTCTGCTGGGCCACCTGGTCGCCGCGGTTCGGGGAACCGCGCAGTATCGCAAGGCATCGTACCTGTGCGATGCGATTGGTCGGCAGGTGCTGGCGGCCGGGATCAATGTTTTCGAAAGGCCGCACCTCAAAAAGGCGGTCGGCAGTACGGCATTTGACAGCGAAGGCGTGGCGACTACGGATCGCGACCTGGCGAGTGACGGTGTCTTGCAAGGCTACGTGTTGAACAGTTACACGGCCCGCAAGCTCGGCATGACGACGACCGCAAACGGCGGCGGCGTGCACAACCTGGAACTCGAAGCCGGCCTGGCGAGCCCGCTGGAACTGATGGAGCAAATGGGCAGCGGCTTGTTGCTGACCGAGTTGATCGGTCAGGGCGTCAATATCCTGACCGGTGACTATTCACGTGGCGCCGCCGGCTTCTGGGTAGAGAACGGGAAAATCCAGTTCCCGGTCCATGAAATCACGATCGCCGGTAATCTTGCCGCCATGCTGACCGGAATCGTTGCGGTCGGCAACGATCTTGATGTGCGCTCCGGGATACGGACGCCGTCATTGTTGTTGAGCGAGATGACCATAGCCGGGAACTAGCGAGATAATTTTAATCCAGCATGTCCGCCAGTGTCGTGTCTCTGGTCGCGCCGGCTATGGCGTCGTTTACCCGGGTGGTCAGCGCGCCGACTTTCGGTTCCCATTCGAGCTTCGGGATGTCCCGGTTCTCGCGAATCGTCGAGAGTATATCTCCGATCCGGATGCGGCTGATCTCGCGCCCGGGAAGCAGCTTTTCATGCTCGGTAATCGCCAGCATCCCGCTGCTCAGCAGCCGGTCGACCACGGGACCGAGCGCGGTGGCGGGGACCCCCAGCCGTGATGCCAGCTCGTTGATCGACCACTGCAAGGAGTTATCGCGGAACGATTGCGCGACATTGATCATCACCGACAACGCCAGGCCTTCCCGCAACTGGCCGACCGGCTCGATCTGCCGTCGGCCGCGGCGCATGTATTCGGGCCGCTGGATGTAAAACGAGATCTGTGCGCCCAGCAGCAGGATCAGCCAGCTCAGGTAAAGCCAGATCAACGCAACCAGGACAATCGCGAACCCGGAGTATATGGCGGCGCGCGAACCCGAATTGGCGACGAACGATGCGAATACCGCACCGGTGAACGCCCACAGCACCCCTGCGATCGCGCCGCCGCCGAGGGCCGCGCGAATCTTTACCGAGGTGTTTGGAACGAACGCATAAACGAAACTGAACAACAAGACGATGAGAACATAAGGCGCCAGATTTCCCGCCAGTACCAGGGTCGTGCCAAATGGTTCGATTGCGGCCAGCTTCTGAACCAACGCCGTGTTGTTTATCGAAGCGATCATGCCGAGCGCGAAAACCATGACTACCGGGCCGATCAAGATGACACTGATGTATTCGCTGAACCGGCGGGCCAGGCTGCGGGGTTTTTCAACCTGCCAGACATAGTTAAAACTGTCCTCTACTTTCTGCACCATGGAAAAAACGATCCAGATCAGAAACAGCAGGCCGACGCTGCCGAGTACGCTGCCTTTCACGTTGTCGACGAAGCCGATGACCTGCTCGGTCAACTCGGTGCCGCGCTCACCCAGCGGCTCGAAAAATTTATACAGCAGGGGCTCGAGTTTCTTGTGTACGCCCAGACCCTTGAGCACGGAAAAACTGAGCGCCAGTAGCGGCACGATGGACAACATGGTCGTATAGACCAGGCTCATCGCGCGCAGGCTGAGCGCGCCGCCCGCCACGTCGCGGGCGAGAGCATACGGCAGGCGCAGTATTCTCAGCAGCCGATGCATGATGGCTGTCGATTTGTCGATCGCGGGATTCCACAGTGCTTCATCCGCGAGATTTTTGATTCGTTCGAGCATCTGGTTTGCCGCTGAATGGACTCGCCGCCAGTGCCGGCCATCACCGGCATTGTACATTATTGTGTTCACCGTCCGGCGCAGCCCTCGCCGCGCGTTTGCCGGTCAGTCAGCGGTCAGCTTGCTCAGCGCCTCGGCATACTTTTCGCTGCTGTGGCGAACGATATCCTCGGGTAACGACGGACCTGGCGAGGTCTTGTCCCAGTCCAGCGTTTCCAGGTAATCACGCACGTACTGCTTGTCAAAGCTCTGCGGAGAGACGCCCGGGCGATAACTGTCCGCCGGCCAGAAGCGCGAAGAGTCGGGGGTCAGCGCTTCATCGATCAGGACCATCTGCCGGTTTTCATCGAGACCAAACTCGAATTTGGTATCGGCGATGATGATGCCGCGTTGCAGTGCGTATTCAGCGGCGAACCGGTACAACGCCAGTGCCGTATCGCGAGCCTGGGCGGCGATATCCTCACCCAGCAACTCGACCGTTGCCTCGTAGGAGATATTCTCGTCGTGATCGCCGACCGCCGCCTTGGTGGCGGGGGTGTAAATCGGCTCCGGCAGACGATCCGCCAATTCCAGGTCCGCCGCGAGTTCGATGCCGCAAACCGCGCCGGTTGCCTGATAATCCTTCCAGCCCGAACCGATCAAATAGCCGCGCACGACCGCCTCGATCGGCAAAGCCTTCAGCTTTTTGACAACAATGGCCCGGCCCTCTACCTGGCTACGCTCGACAGGGTCCGGCAGAACTTCGCTGAGCGTGAGATCGGCGATGTGGTTGCGAATAATATGGCGGGTCTTATCGAACCAGAAATCCGAGATCGCAGTCAGCACGCGCCCCTTGCCCGGGATCGGGTCGGGGAGCACGACATCGAACGCCGACAGGCGATCCGAGGTTACGATCAGCATGTGCTGGTCATCGATTGCGTAAAGATCGCGAACCTTGCCGCTGCAAATCTTTTGCAGGCTGGGTAAATTTGATTCGAACAGGGCTTCGGGGGGTGTTGGTGAAGCGGTCATGTTTATTCCTTTGTAAAATTATTTAATGATATCGAATTCGTCGTCGTCGTCGTCGCCGGCAGGCGGGTTGGTTTCGGCCGGGTTCTCCAGCGGTTTCAAAACCTGCTCGACTTCACGCGGAAAGTTGGCTGGGTCTCCCAGCAAGGCGGCAAACTTTTCTGTCGCCCGGTCATTTTCTCCCCAGGCCCAGTCGATCGCTGCCTCGCGACCTGCACTTTTTATGGCGAGCGCCGCGTCGTCGGCGCTGCGATCGAGTACATTCACCTTGGCCACGATCTGTTCTTCGGTCGCGGTGCCAAATGCCACAAGCGCCTCCGCCATGGTCGCCAGTTTTTCGGCGGCAGTCAGTTTTTCCTGCAGACGTTCGTCATCACCGAGGGCGTCCACTGCGCCATAGATGAAAAACAGAAAATAATCGTGCATGACCGGATCGGCGAAGATTTCCGGGGGCACGTTTTTTGCGCTCTCTTCTCCGAAAACCAGAGCCTTGCTGGTCACCTCGCGGAGCACGGATTCACGATCAGCGGACGCGCCATGACTATCGTCTTTGCTTACCATCTTTTTGGCCTTGGGTTAAAGTCGGGCAATGGAAGCGACGAATTTTCTCAGCCCTGGAGTGTTACGGTCAAGTGGATTGTGGTCAGCCAGCGGATTGTCGGCGCGCGGGCGAGGATGATGCCGGGTGCATTTATCGGCAAACTTGCCGGTGGCTTTATAGGCCTGATATTCGGCGGACCCATCGGCTTCCTGATCGGGGTTTATCTGGGCCACCAGTTCGACCGGGGGTTTGTGCGCACCGGTGGCATCAAGCTGGGCGGCCTCAATCCTCAGCGGGCCCGCGAAACGTTCGTACGCACGACCTTCCAGGTGATGGGGCACATGGCCAAGGCCGATGGCCAGGTTTCCGAGCAGGAAATTCACACCGCCCGTAACGTAATGCGGCAGATGCGCATGGCCCCGGAGCAGGTCACGGAAGCGATCGCCTGGTTTACCGAGGGCAAACGGCCGGATTTCCCGTTACGCGAGCGTTTGCGCCGGTTTCGCCAGTTCAGTCTTTTTCACGCAGGATTGACGCGGGCTTTCGTCGAGTTGCAGGTCCAGGCGGCGATGATCGGTAACGGCATGCACCCGGGGGAGCGGGAAATTCTCTGGATGATCTGCCAGGAACTGGGCGTGAGCCGCGCGGAACTCGCGCAGATCGAGGAACTGGTTGGCTTGCATATGGGCGGGTCCACGGATGCCAGGTCACCTGCGGACGAACTGGCGCGCTCGTACAAGGTGCTGGGTGTGGCGGAGGATGCCAGCGACCGCGACTTCAAGACGGCCTACCGGCGCTTGATGAACCAGCACCACCCGGACAAGCTCGTGGCCAAAGGCTTGCCCGCGGCCATGATGGACGAGGCCAAGGTCAAGGTTCGGGAAATCCGGGCCGCTTATGACCTGATCAAAAAGAACCGCAGTCTGCATTAGCCTGGGGCTTTCCAACAGCCTGCCGGGGCTGCACTGCGAAACCAAAGTCGTGGTTTTTTCCGCGGCCTTTGTGGTGTACTGTGGCCGCCAGTTTTTCCCAACCCGGATTCGACAGGACTCGCCATGTCAGATTACCTGATTGCGCCTTCGATATTATCAGCCGATTTCGCCCGCCTCGGGGAGGAAGTTGACGCCGTCCTTTCGGCTGGCGCCGATATCGTCCACTTCGATGTGATGGACAACCATTTCGTGCCAAACCTGACGATCGGTCCACTGATTTGCGAAGCGTTGCGCAAGCATGGCGTAACCGCGCCGATTGACGTGCATCTGATGGTCGAACCGGTGGACCGCATCATTCCGGACTTCGCCGGCGCCGGGGCCAGTTACATCACTTTTCACCCTGAAGCCAGCGCCCATGTAGATCGCAGCCTGCAGCTCATCCACGGCCTCGGTTGCAAGTCCGGGCTGGTATTCAACCCGGCGACGCCACTGAGCTGGCTCGAGTATGCGCTGGATAAAATCGACATGGTGCTGATCATGTCGGTCAACCCGGGGTTTGGCGGGCAGAGCTTTATCCCATCGGCGCTGGACAAGTTGCGCAAGGCGCGGGAAATAATCGACGCCAGCGGCTTCGATATTCGCCTGGAGATAGACGGTGGTGTCAAGGTGGACAATATTGCGCAGATCGCCGCTGCCGGCGCCGACACTTTCGTTGCCGGCTCAGCTATTTTTGGCACCGACGACTACCGGGCTGCAATCGCCGCAATGCGCGAGCAGCTTGCTGCTGCCGCCTGATCCGGCAGGTATGCATCCGTGTTGTTGATGATCGACAACTATGATTCCTTTACCTACAACCTCGTCCAGTACTTCGGGGAACTGGGCGAGGATGTCCAGGTTCATCGCAACGACAAAATAAGCGTCGCCGATATCAGGCGCCGGTCGCCTGATTACCTGGTGATCTCACCGGGGCCCTGCACGCCGGAAAAGGCAGGTATTTCAGTGCAGGCGGTGCGCGAACTCGCCGGCGAAATGCCGATCCTGGGTGTCTGCCTGGGTCATCAGAGCATCGCCGAGGCCTTTGGCGGTAAAACGATACACGCGCGCGCGATCATGCATGGCAAACCCTCCAGGGTCTGGCACGACGGCCGTCATCTGTACCGCGGTATCGAACAGCCACTGGAAGCGGCCCGCTATCATTCTCTGATTGTCGATGCCGACAGTCTGCCCGACTGTCTCGAAGTCACCGCCTGGACCCGCGGCGGCAATGGCGTCAAC
>BFAU01000118.1 GCA_008975185.1 bacterium MnTg04
CCACCCAGATTTTCGGGGATGTCGCTGGACCGGATTTCGCGCCCGGGCGCGGTCACGGTCAGCAGGCGGCATGCGTTGATCAATTGCCTGACGTTCCCCGGCCAGGCAAACCGCTCGAGCAGGCGTCCCGCGGCGCTGCTGAGATGCTTGTCCGGCACGCCCAGTTCCCTGGCGGTCGCCGGCAGGTAGTGTTCGAACAACGCCGGGATGTCTTCCCGGCGTTCGTTCAGTGCCGGCACTCGTACGTGAATCACGTTTAGCCGATGAAACAGGTCTTCCCGGAAAGATCCCTCTTCGACCAGGCGCGCCAGGTCCTTGTTGGTCGCCGCCAGCACCCGAACATCCACTTTGACCGCCTGCTTCCCGCCCACCCGGTAAAACTCCCCCTCGGCCAACACCCGCAGCAGGCGAGTCTGCAGCGCGGGCGACATGTCGCCGATTTCGTCGAGGAACAAAGTACCGCTATCCGCCTGTTCGAAACGGCCGTGATGCTGCCTCGTCGCCCCGGTAAACGCGCCTTTTTCATGGCCGAACAACTCCGACTCGAGCAATTCCGCCGGGATTGCGGACGTGTTCAGCGCAACAAAGGCCTGGCCGGCACGCGGTGAATGCCGGTGCAGCGCCTTGGCCACCAATTCCTTGCCGGTCCCGGACTGGCCCGTGATGAGCACGGTCATGCTGGAACGCGCGAGCCGGCCGATGGCGCGGAATACCTCCTGCATGGCCGGCGCCCGACCAATCAGTTCCGGCATGCTGGCGCGCAGGTCTGCCCGCGGGGGTTCGCCATCGTTATCAGCGGCGGCACGATGGACCAAGGCAACGGCCTCGTCCACATCGAACGGTTTTGGCAAATACTCGAATGCACCGCCGCCGTACGCGGTCACCGCGCTGTCCAGGTCGGCGTACGCGGTCGTTACGATGATCGGCAAACCGGGTCTTTCGCGACCCAGGATTGCCAACAGATCCAGCCCGGTAACCCCGGGCATGCGGATATCGGTCAGCAATACGTCGGGCTGATCGGCAGGCGGGTCATCGGCCCCGTTCAATGCCGCGAGCAGAGTGTTGCCATCTTCGAACGCGCGGACATGCATCCCGGCCTCGCTACAGGCTTTCTCCAGCACCCAGCGTATCGATGGATCGTCGTCCGCCAGCCAGACTTTCAGTGTCTCGTTCAAGCCCGAGCCTCCGCCCGCGTGATAGTCGATACGCCGTCGTCGGCGCTCCCGGTTTCCGCAGCCGTGTCGGTTGCAGGGTATATCGGCAGCAGCATCTGAAAAACGGTGCGCCCAGGGCGGCTGCCAAATTCGATCAGTCCACCGTGACGATGAACCAGGTCTTGCGCAAGAGGCAGACCAAGACCGCTGCCGGTACCACTGCTGACCAGCGGGTAAAAAATCTGCTCGCTGATTTCCTGTGCCACGCCAACGCCATCGTCCTCCACCTCTATACTCGCGACCAGCCGATGCCGCGTAGCGCCAATCGTGAAACGACTCAGCACCCGGGTCCGGAAAATCACCTTACCCCTGTGCCCAACGGCTTGCACGGCATTTCGACCCAGGTTCAGCAGGGCCTGGATGATCTGGTCCCGATCGAGCATCATTTCCGGCAGGCTGGGATCGTAATCTCTTTCCAGCGCCACCTCCGTACCGTCCTGTGCGCCCAGCAACCGGATCACGTGTTCGATGAGTTCGTGGATGCTGACGCTCGCTTTCTGCGGCGCCTGCTCCGGCCCGAGCAGCGTATCGACGAGCGCGGCCAGGCGGTCCGCTTCACTGATAATTACGCTGGTGTATTCTTTCGTCGCTTCGTCACCGAGGCGTCTTTCCAGCAACTGGGCGGCACCGCGCAATCCTCCGAGAGGATTTCTGATTTCATGGGCCAGTTGCCTGATCATCGTCCGGCTCACGCCATGCTGCTCAAGCAATGCGTTCTCTCTCGATATTTTCTCCCGCCGGGTCACATCGACCAGCTCGATCAGCAAGCCGCCACCGCTCTCAATATCCACGGGCACGGCGTTACAGTCGATGAGGCGGGCTCCGGGCTGGCCCGGTCCCGGTTCTACCGAGACGCCGCTGAGCGTATGGAGCTGCTGACCGTCAAGCGCTCGCTCGACCAATTTCGCCAGCCCGGGACAATATCGGAAAAGATCGGCGCTCTTTCGGCCCAACCCGTGCTGCTGGCTACAACCGAGTATCTGCTCTGCGGCGGGGTTCAAAAAGACGGCGCGACCATTGCGGTCAAGCAACAGCACCCCGGCACTCAAACCGTTCAGTATGAGTTGCGACTGCGCGCTCATAAGCTGGAGTCCGACACTGGGCTGGCCTGCCATCCGTTTCCGGCGTCATTGTACAGGTTCTTATTGGATGCTGGTTTGGTGAACCTGAAAGGTAATCATTTCGGCTTGCTGAACCTCATCGCCATTGCGGTTATTCACGACAGCGCGAACCGTATGGGTGCCCCGGTAAACATCATTCAACACATAACTTCGACGCCGGCTTCCCGGTGCCGCCATGTTCTGGCCGTCAAAAAACAATGATATCGAGTCGCCGACCCGAAGCGGAGGCGAGATGTCGATCAGGACGTTGACGACGCCGCCGATATTCCACATCACGTCGTCCTGAACAGGCGTTGTAATCGCAAACATCGTGTAGCCGGCCATACTATCCTGGTCGCCGTCAAACGCCGAGTCCTCGCTTCTGTACAACGGCGACGGCGCGAAGCCCTGCACCCCATCGACTTCGATCAAAACCGCCCCCGGGCGCGGCGTATCCGCGTAATGTACGACGCCGTCATCGTCCTCCCAGGTGTACATGGTGACCGCGAAAACGGGTAAAGAGACCAGGAGCATTAAAAACATCAATTTGCGCATACGTCCATAATACCGCGCAAACATGAACACAAGTTAAAAATCGGCCGTCTTTCGGCGCCATATTCACTATAAGCCGGGCTATTTCCGATTTTTCCGGATGACCCGACTTTAAAGGCTGTAATACAACTCAAACTCCACCGGGTGGGTGGTCATTCTCAATTGCGTGACATCATCCGACTTGAGTTCGATATAGGCGTCGATCAGGTCGTCGCTAAACACCCCGCCGCCTTTCAGAAACTCACGATCCTGGTCCAGCGCGTCGAGTGCCTGGTCCAGCGAATAACATACCTCGGCAATATTGCCTTCCTCTTCCGGCGGCAGGTCATACAGGTTCTTGTCCATCGGCTCACCCGGATGAATCTTGTTCTGTATGCCGTCGAGGCCCGCCATCAGCATCGCCGAAAATGCCAGGTATGGATTTGCCATCGAATCGGGAAAACGCACTTCGATGCGTCTCCCCTTGGGGTTGCTCACAAACGGTATGCGGATGGATGCGGACCGGTTGCGCGCCGAGTACGCCAGCTTGACCGGCGCTTCGAAACCAGGGACCAGTCGCTTGTAGCTGTTGGTCGCCGGATTGGTAAACGCGTTCAATGCCCGCGCGTGCTTGATAATTCCGCCGATATAAAAAAGCGCAGATTCAGACAGCCCGCCGTAGCCATCGCCAGTGAACATATTGTTGCCGTCCTTGGCCAGGGACATGTGTACATGCATACCGTTGCCGTTGTCGCCAACTACAGGCTTTGGCATGAACGTCGCGGTCTTGCCGTAGGTATGGGCAACATTCATGACCGCATATTTCATGATTTGCACTTCGTCGGATTTTTTCACCAGCGTATTGAATTTGACTCCTATTTCGCACTGACCGGCGGTCGCGACCTCGTGGTGGTGCACCTCCGTTTCAACGCCCATGTCCTCCATCGCCAGACACATCGCCGAGCGCAGGTCCTGCAACGAATCAACCGGCGGAACCGGAAAATATCCGCCCTTGACGCCCGGGCGATGGCCGAAATTGCCATCGTGATAGGCCTTTTCAGAATTCCAGCCGGCCTCGCTGGAGTCGATTTTGTAAAACGTGCCGGCCATCTGCACGCCCCAGCGCACATCGTCAAAAACAAAGAATTCGTTCTCCGGCCCAAAAAACGCCTGGTCCGCGATGCCGGTCGATTTGAGGTAGGCCTCCGCGCGCTTCGCCAGCGATCGCGGGTCGCGCTCGTAGCCTTGCATGGTATTCGGTTCGACAACATCGCAACGCAGATTGATGGTCGCATCTTCACAGAAAACATCCATGATCGCCGTGTCCGTGTCCGGCATCAGGATCATGTCGGACTCGTTGATGCCCTTCCAGCCGTCTATAGAGGAGCCATCGAACATTTTCCCGTCTTCAAAAAAATCGTCGTCAACCGCGTGCGCCGGTAAGGTCACGTGCTGTTCCTTCCCCCGGGTATCGGTAAATCTCAGGTCCACAAACCTGATCTCGTTTTCCTTGATCATCGTCAAGACGTCCGCGGCTTTCATGGCTGTCTCCTTCCGGTTGCTTGCGCCCGTCTGGGCCGGGCTGGTATTCATCTACCGTATGCGAAATCCATGCCAATCTTTGCCGCCTAAAAACCCTGGACGCCGGTCTGGGCCCGGCGAAGAGCGCACCGTCGGGGTGCATTGCCACTCCTTCTTGCACCACATTGAATCGGCAGCGCCCCTGGCGGTGCACAAGCGCCGGGGCAACCGTTATACTTTCTCGTCGCGACCGGTCAAGCGGATAAATAATGAGCAATGGCGCCAACGGGAAGCCGCCCCTGACTTTTCAGGATTTGATCCTGGCCCTGCAGGAGTACTGGGCCGCGAAGGGTTGCGTGTTGCTGCAACCCTACGACAAGGAAATGGGCGCCGGAACCTTTCATACGGCGACTTTTTTGCGCTCGATCGGACCCGAGCCGTGGAGTGCGGCATACGTACAACCCACCCGCCGGCCGGCCGATGGACGCTATGGCGACAACCCATTTCGCCTCCAGCATTACTACCAGTTTCAGGTGGTCATCAAGCCGTCGCCGGCGGATATCCAGGATCTGTATCTCGGGTCGCTGTTTGCGCTGGGTATCGATCCGCTGGTTCATGATATCCGTTTCGTCGAGGACAACTGGGAATCGCCAACCCTGGGCGCCTGGGGTCTGGGCTGGGAGGTATGGCTCGATGGCATGGAGGTCACGCAGTTTACTTATTTTCAGCAGACCGGCGGTCTCGACTGCCGCCCGGTAACCGGTGAGATAACTTACGGCCTGGAACGCATCGCGATGTTTCTGCAGGATGTCGACAGCGTGTTCGACCTGGTCTGGACCGATGGCCCGCTGGGTCGAATCAGTTATGGCGATGTTTTTCACCAGAACGAGGTGGAAATGTCCAAATACAACTTCGAATTCGCGGACACCGAGGTCATGTTCCGCCGTTTCGATGAAAACGAGGCCGCCTGTAAAGGATTGCTGGACGCCGGCCTGGCTTTGCCTGCCTATGAGCAAGTTCTTGAGGCGTCTCACAATTTCAACCTGCTCGATGCGCGCAAGGCGATTTCCGTGACCGAGAGACAGCGGTATATCCAGCGCGTGCGCGCGCTGGCGTGCGCGGT
>BFAU01000119.1 GCA_008975185.1 bacterium MnTg04
GATCAGCGCGCACAGTGCCTCGACCGGCCAGTTCAGAAAATCGATTTCCTCGTCATCGAGGCTCGCCGGCTTGGCCTTCAACAGGCGCCGCCAGTGCGGTCTCCCGCTGAACAATTCGGCGTCCCACCAGGTTGTGCCGGCATCCAGCGCCGCTTGCTCGGTCGGGGAAATTGCAGGCATGGAACTGCGATACAGACGGAATACCGGCTCGCCCAGTACGCGGCAGCGCAGGAGCGGAATCCCGAGCACGATCATCGGCACCAGGTAAAGCACCCAGACCACCAGCTTGGCCAGCCAGGAAACATCGGCAAATTGCGCAAACAGCCCGAGCAGGGCGATACCACCGAGCATCCATGCTATCAGCGGCGCAGCCAGATAAATCAGTGTGAGAAAAAACACTAGAAGCAGTGGCCACCACAGCCAACCGCTTAGCAGGTATTCCATCCGGATCTCCAGTCAACCCCCGGGCCGTCCTTCCCCGGATCAAGGCAGAGGGTTTATTCTAGCAAACACTGGGCATCTCTCTCAGTGCAAAACGGTATTGTTTGGCGGTTTTTTATTCCGCGTCCGGCTGGTTTTCCGGTTCGGCTTGCTGGAACGCCAGGACCTGGCTGCAATTTTTTTCGATACGGGTAAGCGTTGGAAATGCCTTCAGATCGCACCGGTAACGCCGCGCATTGTATAGCTGCGGGACCAGGCAGCAATCGGCGATCCCCGGCGTGTCGCCATGACAAAATTGCCCGCTCTGCCCGCCGTTTGCAAGGAGTTGCTCAAGCGCCGTGAATCCCTGGGTTATCCAGTGCCGGTACCAGTCGTCAAGTTGCTGCTGGTCGAGACCGGCCTGGTGTTTCAGGTATTTCTGGACACCGAGGTTGTTCATCGGTTGTATCTCGTCCGCGATCAGGTAGGCCAGGCCGCGAACCCGGGCCCGCCCTTTGGCGGACTCCGGCAATAACGGTGGCCGGGGATATTTTTCGTCCAGGTATTCGATGATCGCCAGCGACTGGCGAAGCACGATATCGCCGTCCACCAGCACCGGCACCAATCCCTGCGGATTGAGCTTCAGGTATTCCGCGCTTTTCTGCCGGCCGCCGTCTTTGACCAGGTGCACCGGCACACTCTCGTACTCCACGTCTTTCAGGTTCAGCGCTATACGGACCCGATAGGCGGAACTGCTGCGCCAGTATGTGTATAGCTTCATTTCCCCGGGCCGTCGTAGCCAACGACAGTCTGTTCGATGCTGCCGAAAATACTCCGTCCCTCGGCATCCAGCATTTCAATTCGCACTTTGTCGCCGAAGCTCATGAACGGTGTAGCCGCCTTGCCGTCCGCGATGATTTCGAGCACGCGTTTCTCCGCCAGGCAGGAAGCGCCGACCGATTCATCCTGGTTGGCAATGGTGCCCGAACCGACGATGCAACCCGCGGCCAGCGGACGGGTCGTCGCCGCATGGGCGACCAGGCGCGCGAAGCTGAACTGCATATCGACGCCGCATTCGGGCCGACCGAACAACTCGCCGTTGTAATGCGTCAGCAGCGGCAACATGACTTTGCCGCCCGCCCAGGACTGACCGAGTTCATCGGGGGTCACCAGGACCGGTGACAAGGCCGAGCGCGGCTTGCTGACGACGAAGCCGAAACCCTTGCCCAGCTCATTGGGGATCAGGTTGCGCAGGGAGACGTCGTTGATCAGGCCGATTAGCCGGATATGACCGAGCGCATCCTGCTCGGACACGCCCATGGGCACGTCGTCGGTCACGACGACCACTTCCGACTCGAAATCGATGCCGGATTCTTCGCTGGCGACGACCACATCCTCGCGTGGCGCCAGGAACACGTCGGAGACGGCCTGGTACATCAAGGGGTCATCGAGAAAACTGGGCGGCATTTCGGCGCCGCGCGCGCGCCTGACGCGTTCGACATGGGCGAGATAGGCGCTGCCATCGAGAAACTGGTAGGCGCGCGGCAGCGGCGATGCCAGCTCATCGACAGCCAGCGGTTTGCTCGCGGCCAAATCGCCGGCGCACAGCCCCTCGTATACCTCGGCGAGTAACGGCGACATTGCCTGCCAGTCATCGAGCGCAGCCTGCAAGGTCGCGGCGATGTCGCCGACTTCGGCATAGCTGCCCAGGTCCCGATCGACGACAATCAAACTGCCGTCCCGGCCGCCCTTCTTCAGTGACGCCAGTTTCATGTCATTGTCTCCTTGCGGTCAGTGCAGCTTCCCGGATTCAGCCCGTGTGTACAACTTTCACAGAATTCACGGCTAACCGCCGCTTTTCCAGGAATCGACATAGCCGGACCATTCGATGCCGTGCGCTTGTTCCGATACAAACAGCTCATCCCGCGTATCGAGCATGAGGGCAACCTCGTTGGTCCCCTCCTTCGGTTGCTCGAACGCCCTCTCCAGCGCCTTCGGATGAGGTCCATGGGTGAAACCGCAAGGATGTAGCGTGATCATTCCCGGGTGGATGTTGTCGCGCGAGAAGAATTCTCCCGCATGATAGAAAAGGACTTCGTCGAAATCGTCGTTGGCATGGAAGAAGGGTATTTTCAGCGCACCCGCATCCGTTTCGAACGGTCTGGGCACGAAGGTGCAAATGACAAAGCGGCTCGCCATGAAAGTCGTATGCGCCGATGGCGGCAGGTGGTAGCGGTGGCTGAGAAGCGGACGGATGTCGCGCCAGTTGATCCGGACCACGGCGAGGTCGCCATGCCAGCCCACGGCATCCAGCGGATTGTACGGGTAGGTAATCTTGCTGATCTCGCCACCGCGCTTGACCCGGATGGCCCACTCCTCGTCGGTCTGCTGCGCCTTGAACGAGTCGTTAATCTCCGGCACATCCAGCATCGCCTGATCGAAGATCGCATGGGCCCCCAGCAGCCCCTTGTCAGGCAGGCAGTAACTGTCGTTGGTCGCTTCGATCAGCAAGGCCCGCACCGGCTTTTCGACATCCATTCGCCACATGGTTCCACGCGGGAGCACGATGTAATCGCCATCGCGAAATTTCAGGTGGCCATAGTCGCAAAAAAGATCGCCGCTGCCTGCGTGCACGAATATCAGTTCATCGCCATCGCTGTTCCTGGCCAGATGATCCATATCGGCGTCGAGCGACCAGTAACGAAACTTGACCGCGGCATTGTGCAACAAAGGCGTGGCGTCCCACGGCGACGGGCCGCTATTTTCCAGCTTGTTCGTGTCGAACGCCCGTGGGCGCAGCGGCCCCTCGAAATCTGACCAGGCCGTCGGCGGGCGCTTGTGGTACATGTGCGTGGCCGGACCGAAGAATCCTTCCTTGCCGAGTTCGCGTTCATAGGTACCCGCGGGCAGGTCGGCATGGGCCTGGCGGGAGGCATTGCCTTCGACACGAGGCAGGGAAATCCACTTTTTCATGACGGTTCCTTATGCATGGCCGGGCGCACCGGTTCAGATAACCCCGCGGCGTTCCTGGTCGCGCTCTATGGAGTCGAACAAGGCCTGGAAATTACCCTCGCCGAAGCCTTCGTTGCCCTTGCGCTGAATGACCTCGAAGAAGATCGGCCCGATGCAGGTCTGGGTAAAGATCTGCAGGAGCAGTTGCTTGCTGGTTTCCTGGTCGGCGTCGATCAGGATGCGGTTGCGGCTCATCCGCTCGAGGTCTTCGAGGTGACCCGGTATGCGCTCGTCGACCATCTCGTAATAAGTGTCGGGCACATCGAGAAATTCCAGGTCGTTGGCGCGCAGGCCTTCCACGGTCGCGTAGATGTCATCCGTGAACAAGGCGATGTGCTGGATCCCCTCGCCCTGGTATTCATCGAGGTATTCCTGGATCTGCGACTTGCCGGCGGCCGATTCGTTGATCGGGATGCGCACCTGGCCATCCGGGCTGGTCATGGCCCTGGAATGGAGGCCGGTTTTCGCGCCCTTGATATCGAAATACCGAATCTGGCGAAAATTGAACAAGCGCTCGTAGTATCCGGCCCACTCGTCCATGTTGCCCGTATACACATTGTGGGTCAGGTGATCGATCAGCGTGAGGCCCAGGCCGGTCGGGTTGGGGTCGGCGCCGGCTATGGCCTCGTACTCGTCGGCATAGACCGACTGCTCGCCGTATTTGTCGACCAGGTAAAGAATGCTGCCGCCGATCCCCTCGATGCAGGGAATATCCAGTGCAAGGGTTGCGGGCTTTGTCTTGAACGCCTGCGCACCTTTTTCCAGGGTCGCCCGGTATACGAAATCGGCGTCCTTGACGCGCATCGCGAAACCGCAGGCACAGGGGCCATGGGTTGCGGCAAAATCCTTGGCGAAACTTCCCGCCTCATCATTGAGCAGAAAAACGCAGTCGCCCTGCTTGTACAGCGTGATATTTTTGCTGCGATGCCTGGCCACCGGGCTGAAGCCGAGTTGAGCGAACAGCTTTTCCAGAACTGCGGCTTCGGGCGCGGCAAATTCCACGAACTCGAATCCATTGATACCCATCGGATTATCGAACTGCTCAGCCATTGGTTTTCCTCCCGAATAGTCGATCGCCAAACCGGGAACATGCTCGCAGGCGATCTTGCCTTTGCGCCGGGTCTGGCATAAATTAGTTACATATGTAACCATTATACTCGTGAATATGGTTTACGCCAAGCCTGGATGGCCCTGACATGGAAAACTCCGAACTTTTGAACCTGGAGGAATTCCTGCCCTATCGCCTGTCCGTGCTGTCCAATACGGTCAGCCGGGGTATTGCGGCCGCCTACGTGGACCGCTTCGGACTGAGCATCCGGGAGTGGCGGATCATCGCGGTTTTGGGGCGCTACCCCGGCCTGTCGGCCGCCGAGATCGTCAAGCTGACTGAAATGGACAAAGTCGCCGTCAGCCGTGCGGTTAACCGGCTTACCGGCAAAGGACGCCTCAAGAGAAGCCTGTCGGTCGCAGACAAACGACGCTCGGTGCTGGTGTTGAGCAAGGAAGGCAAACACTTGTTCGACCAGATCTCGCCGCTGGCGAAGAGCTATGAAGAACGCTTGCTCAAATGCCTGCCAAGAGAAGACCAGGATCGGCTGTCAGGGATGCTCGACAACCTGCAAAAACAGGCCACAGCCCTGCGCCCACCGGACTGACCGGCTATCAGAGTTCGGTCCGGACATCCAGCAGTTCCGGAAACAGCCGCTGATCCAGGCCCTTGCGGAGGAAGTCGACCCCCGAGGAACCACCGGTACCCATGCGGTAGCCGATGATCCGTTCGACGGTCTTGACATGCCGGAACCGCCAGAGCTGGAAGTTTTCTTCAAGATCCACCAGTTTTTCCGCCATGTCATAGGCATCCCAGTGTTTTTGCGGTTGCGAATAAATAGTCTTGAACACATCGATCACACGGGGATGGCCCTCGCGCGGCACCGACCAGTCCCGGTCGATGACTTCCTCCGGCAAATCGAAACCCTGACGATGTAACAAGAGCAAAAACTCTTCATAAAGGCTGGGGCTATCCAGAGCCCGTTTCAGCTCCTGGTACACCTTCTGGTCGTGGGCATAAACACTGAGATAATCTTTTGCCTTGTTACCGAGCAAGAACTCCAGCTTGCGAAACTGGTGCGACTGAATACCCGACGCGTGGCCCAGCGTGTCCCTGAATTGCAGGTACTCGCTTGGCGTCAGCGTCTCCAGCACCGCCCACTGGTTAAACATTTGTGCCTGTACATGCTTGACCCGGCTCAGTATTTTGAAACAACGGTCCAACTCGTCTTGCTGCATGAACCCGATCGTCGCCTCCAGTTCATGCAACATCAGCTTCATCCACAATTCCGCTACCTGGTGCTGAATGATAAACAGCATCTCGTCATGGTGCGGCGGCTTCGAGTGCGGGTGCTGGGCATCCAGGATTTTATCGAGCTGCAAGTAACCCCCGTAGGTCATTTCGCCCGCCAGGTCCTTGTGTATGCCTTTTTCCAGTTCACGACGACCCATGGTCGGTCTCCCTGCCTGATACAAGCGCCCGCTACGGACGCAAGGCGTGATTCTATCACCGGCCCGGCGCTTTGGCGGCCTGTTGTTGTATAATGCCGCGCACCGTAAAGCCACCTGGTTGCAGAGCCGTTTAGTCGCCTGGCCGGAACAGACGCACAGCGCCGGGCCTCCAATGGAGGCCCGGCGTTTGTTACGAGGAAAAGAATGAAGACGATCGCCAAATTCAGCGTTGAGTACGTCCGTTTCATCGATCCGGATGGCAAACCGGTCGCTGACCTGCCGGATTTCGCCAGCGATCACGATGAAATGCTCAAGATGTACAAACTCATGGCGCTAACCCGAGTGTTTGACACCAAGGCCATCAATCTGCAGCGCACCGGCAAGCTCGGTACTTACGCTTCGTGCCTGGGACACGAGGCGGCCCATGTCGGCACCGGCGCAGCCATGCGCCCCGAAGATTGCCTGGCGCCGATGTATCGCGAGTACGGCATCCAGTTCTGGCGCGGCGTCCGGATGAGCGATGTGCTGTTGTACTGGGGCGGCGATGAACGCGGCAACGATTACACCGACGCACCCCATGATTTCGCCTGGTGCGTTCCGATCGGTACGCAATATATGCACGCCGCGGGGGCAGCCAACGCCTTCAGGCTGCGTGGCGAAAAACGCTGCGCACTGGCCGTGATCGGCGATGGCGGCACATCGGAAGGCGCTTTTTACGAGGCGATGAATTTCGCCGGCGTGCGCAAGTTGCCCGCGGTATTCCTGACCGTGAACAACCAGTGGGCCATCTCGGTACCCCTGCATTTGCAGACGGCCTGTGAAACGCTGGCGCAAAAAGGATTTGCCGCGGGAATCCCGGGCATCCAGGTCGATGGCAACGATGTGGTTGCCGTACGTCACGTGGTTGGCCAGGCGTTGGCACGCGCGCGCAACGGCGACGGGCCGACGCTGATCGAGGTCATGACCTACAGGCTCAGCGATCACACGACGGCCGATGACGCCAGTCGCTACCGCGAGCAAAAGGAAGTCGACGAGGCCTGGCAAATCGAGCCGATGATTCGTACCCGCAAATACCTGGCCGGTATCGGCGCCTGGGACGACAAGAAAGAGAAGGCCTGGCAGAAAGAATGCGTCCGCCAGGTCGATGAAGCGGTTGAGGAATATCTCAACACGCCGAAAAACACGCCCGAATCCATGTTCGATTACATGTACGCCGAGCTACCCGAAGCGCTGGAAGAACAGCGCGAGATTGCGGCACGCTATTTCGGCAAGGGAGGCCATTGATGGCCAAGGTTGCCTTGATCGAAGCCATCACGATGGCGATGGCCTGGGAATTGGAACATGACGACAGCGTCATGGTTCTCGGCGAAGACGTTGGCGTCAACGGTGGGGTTTTCCGCGCGACGGCGGGTCTGCAGGAAAAATTCGGGGCGGATCGAGTTATGGATACGCCGCTCGCGGAAAACCTGCTGGCCGGCATCTCGGTCGGCATGGCGGCCCAGGGCCTCAGGCCGATTGCCGAAATCCAGTTCATGGGCTTCATTTATCCGGCCGTCGATCAGATGATCAGTCATGCCGGCCGCATGCGCCACCGGACCCGGGGACGCCTGAGCTGCCCGATGGTGCTGCGGGCACCGTTTGGCGGCGGAATCCACGCGCCCGAGCATCATTCCGAGAGCACCGAAGCGATATTCGCCCACATGCCGGGCGTACGCGTGGTGATCCCATCCTCGCCGACCCGCGGATACGGTCTCTTGCTTGCCAGCATCCGTTGTCCCGACCCGGTCGTGTTTCTCGAACCCAAGAGAATCTACCGGATGGCCAAACACGAAGTCGCCGATGACGGCAAGGCCTTGCCGCTGGATGTCTGCTTTATCCTTCGTGAAGGCGGGGATCTGACCCTGGTCACCTGGGGCGCGATGACCCATGAGACGCTCAAGGCAGCCGATGAGCTGGCCAAGCAGGGCATCGGCGCCGAAGTCATCGATGTGGCGACGATCAGCCCGCTGGATATGGATACGATACTCGAATCGGTGGAAAAAACCGGCCGGCTGGTGATCGTGCACGAGGCGGCAAGGAACTGCGGAGTAGGCGCCGAAATCGCCGCGGAAGTCGCGGAAAAGGGCCTGTACGACCTCAAGGCGCCGATAAAACGGGTCACGGGCTTCGACACGGTAATGCCGCTGTTCCGCCTGGAGTACGATTACCTGCCCTGCGTCGAGAGAATCGTCGACGCCTGTAAAGAAACGATCGAGGAGTAAACAGCGACTCGCTTCGATTGGCGTCGCGCCCACCAGGAAAATGCTATGAAGACCTTTATGTTGCCCGATCTGGGTGAAGGGCTACCGGAAGCGGAAATCGTCACCTGGCATGTCAAGGAAGGCGATAAGATCAATGTGGACGAGCCGCTGCTCTCGGTTGAAACAGCCAAGGCTGTCGTGGAGGTGCCCTCGCCCTTTACCGGGACAGTGGTGAAATTGCACGCCGCCGAAGGCGGCATCGTCGAGACCGGCAAACCTCTCGCGGATTTCCAGATCGACGGTGAGGACGACACTACGCCGGGCAAAGAAGCCGAAGATGAAAACAGCGGCGATACCGGTACGGTCGTCGGCAACATGCCGACCAGTGACGAGATTGTCGTGGAGACCGCTGTCGCCGGCGGCAAACGCAAGCGCGCCCGGGGGCGGATCAAGGCAGCGCCGGCAACCCGCGCGTTGGCAAAAAAAATGGGGCTGGACCTGGCCTCGGTACCGGCCAGCGGCAAGTTCGGCCAGGTTACCGCCGACGATGTGCGCCAGGCTTCACAACCCGGATCGGCGAGCACCGCTCCGAGCGCTCCGCCGGCGCTCGGCGAGGCGGAACCGTTGCGTGGTCCGCGGCGGGCAATGGCGCAAAGCATGTCTTTGGCCAGGGACCAGGTTTCGCCCTGTACGATTTTCGACGATGCGGATATCCACGCCTGGTTGAGGAAAAACGACATCACCGCCCGGGTGTTGCGCGCGATCGCCGCCGGATGCAGGGCCGAACCCGGTCTGAATGCCTTTTATGACGGCGAAGCCAAAAGCCGCGAGATGCATGGGCGGGTCGACATCGCCATGGCGGTCGATACGCCGGATGGCCTGCTGGTGCCGGTGGTCCGTGACGTCGCCGGCAAAGACGCCTCTCAGTTGCGCGCGGATATCAACCGGATCAAGAAAACGACCCATGAGCGCTCGGTCGCGCCCGCCGACATGCGGGATTATACGATCACGCTATCGAATTTCGGCATGATGGCCGGCCGTTATGCGACACCGGTCGTGGTGCCGCCCACCGTGGCGATCCTGGCTACCGGCGGAATCCG
>BFAU01000120.1 GCA_008975185.1 bacterium MnTg04
CTGGCTCGCGGCAACAAATTCGTCATTCAGATCGGCCATACCGCGCAGACATATGCCGCAGGTTGGACCGCTGATAAACACTAACCTGACCTGACCGCGATGGGCGTTGAAATCACTACGCAGTTTTTCGAGGTCTTGTCCGATGACTTCGTAGTTCAGGTACTCAGACGCTGCAGATTCCTCGGCACCGGAATCGCCGGTATCCTGGCTGCACGCAGGCAGCAACAAGACGCTCGCGGCTACAGCCAGCACATGCTTTCTATTCATCACGCAATTCCACGGGGGTCGGGTCGACGAGTATCCATTGCAGGTCATCGGCAAAAAAAGCGAGCACAATCATCGCGGCGGCAACCCATAACATGACTTTCAGCCATATCGATGGTCCGGTGGGACAGGTGCCGTCTGCACAAACCGGCTGTGGCCGGTAAATGCGCCAGAACGCCCAGGCCAGCAAGGTTGCGGCGACACCGAGAATATACGGGCGAAACGGTTGCCAGCGCGCCATCGTCACTGCACCGGATACGCCAAACAGGACAACCGCCCACGGTCCGATACAGCAAAGACCGATAAACGACGCAAAGGCGCTGATCCCGATGGCGCTGCCGGTAGTCGCGACGACCTTCTGGTCTTCATTCATCCTGCGTGCTCCGCTGCAGAAATTCGACAATAGTCTGCGTGTCCGGCACTCCCAGGTCACCACCATAGACCCGACAACCGACGCCATCGCCGACCTGGTGCCCGGTCACATCCTTGCCGTTCACCAGGATGGTCGGAGAGCCCCAGGATTTCAGTTCCTCCGCCGTCTGCTCCGCTATGACATCGACGTTTTCGTAACTGTCCAGCCCGCATTCGGCCAATGCCTTTTCGAGTTCCGTGCGTGCCTGCTGTTCCAGCGGGCAACCCGGGAAACTCAGAAACTGGACGATCGGCCTAGGCATCGGATTTAGATTCAGGTTCGGCGAAATATTTTCCCCAGATCGCTTCGCTGACTATCCACACGGCGAACGCGCCCCACAGGCCGATGTTGCCGATTAAATCCCATCCCCGCGGACCGCCAAAATCGACCAATCCCGTGCCGTGCAACAGCGAAGCGAGTGCGGCGAGCAAGAACCAGGGCCCGGTAAAAGCACAGTGGACTCGCCGGCAGCTCATTGCGTTGCGAACGCAAACCCCACCCATTACCAGGAAGGAAAGCGTCCAGACCACAGTCCTGGGCGTTACCGGCAGGTAATTGGCGCTTAGAGAAATGGCAACGATTGGCAGGCCGTAGGCAACCAGCAGTCTTTTCAGGTTGCTGGTAATGTCTGCGGATACTGTCTTGCTGTCTTCATTCATAAAAAACACCCTGCCACATAAAAAATGACGAAACCAACCGTGGGATTCTGAGTCTATTACCTGTACTAACTACAGATGCAAGCGATTTCCCATGAAAATCCCTGAATTTTTCCCGATCGGCATCGGCGCCTTGTCTGCGAGGACCGATTGCAAGATTGAAACCATTCGCTACTACGAACGACAGGGTCTGTTGCCGGACCCGCCGCGCAGCGCCGGTGGCCATCGTCTCTACAAAGAAGACCACCTGAAACGACTGACTTTCATCCGCCGCTGCAGAAAACTGGGGTTTACGATGGCGCAGATCAGGCAATTGCTGGGCCTGGTCGATGAACATCAGTACAGCTGTCAGGATATCAAGGTACTCACCATGGATCACGTCGAGGAAATCAGGGAGAAAATAGACCACCTCAAGCGCCTCGAACAAGCTTTGCTGCAGATGGCCGCGGAATGCAGCGGCGATTCGATCCCTTCGTGCCCGGTCATCGACGCGCTGTATCAGCCTTTGGAAGACAGTCGCCGCGCCTAGCCTGGATTATTCATGAATGCGCTCGCGCAGTTGCTCGATCCTTGTCCGCACCAGGGCTAAATAATTAACAGCGGCGCCATTTCCGTTTACAGTCACGGCCATGGCTAAACATATTGCGATTGTCGAAGACGAAACCGCTATCCGTGAAAACTATTCGGCGGCCTTCGCCCGCCAGGGCTACAAGGTCAGTGGCTATAGCGACCGAAAGCAATCGCTGGAAGCCTTTGCGGTGCGCCTGCCCGACCTGGTCATCATCGATGTCAGCCTGGGCGATGAGGCGGAAGGCGGTTTTGACCTGTGCCGCGAGTTACGTACCAGGAGCCCTGAGCTGCCGATCATTTTCCTGACCGCGATGGACAGCGAGCTCGATGTAATCTCAGGTCTGCGCCTGGGCGCCGACGATTACCTGACCAAGGACATCAGCATCAGCCAGATCCTGGCCCGCGTGAACGCTCTTTTCCGACGGGTCGAGGCATTGAGCCAGCCGGTCAAGCAAGAGCAGAAACTGGTCAAGGGCAAGCTGGAACTGGATATCGACCGTCTGAGCGCCCACTGGGACGGCGAGAAAATCCCGTTGAGCCTGACCGAGTTCTGGTTGGTCCATGCGCTCGCGCGTTTTCCCGGTCATGTCAAGAACCGGCAACAACTGATGGACGCTGCCAATACCGTGCTCGACGACCACACCATCACCACCCACATCAAACGCATCCGCCACAAGTTCTGCGAGCTGGCTCCGGATTTCAATGCCATCGAGACCGTCTATGGCATGGGGTATCGCTGGGTAGAAGAATGAGCCTGCGGCTGCAGTTGTTGCTGGTGAGCCTGCTGACGCTGGTGTTGCCATGGGCGGGTTGCCAGTACGTCCGCGAAATGGAAGATGCGCTGCGCCGCTCCCACACCGGCGCACTGCTCGGCAATGCGCAGGCGGTGGCCAGGCAACTGGCGGACCGGCAAGACCTGATCTACCCGGACCCCCGGCTCGCTGAACCCATCACCGACGCAGTATCTGTTTACCAGTTTTCCCTGCACACGTCGCCGACGCTGGATGGCTTCGTCGAAGACTGGGTACTCGATCCTGATGGGTTATCGAGACTGTACGGCGGGATCCGGGCAGTCCATTACGCACTGGGCATGGGTCAGCGCTTCGCGTGGCTGTTTCTGCAAGTCACGGATTCGCAGGTCGTTTACGCCACCAGCGATTCAGAAGGCGACAGCGTGTTGTTGATCATGGAAAACAGCAACCAGGAATTGCAGGCATACCGCTTTTCGACACTGGCTCCTGGCCAGGTTTTTCCCCAGCGAAGTCCCCTGCATCGACCCTGGCAGGGCGGCGATCGTGAAACCCGGATCCAGGCCGAATGGCAACCTACCGGCGACGGGTTCAACCTGGAAATCCGCATTCCGCGCGAGATGCTTGGCGCACGGCTCGGTTTTTTGCTGAAAGACCAAGATTCCGATGGCGCCCCGATCGGCACTGTGGAGCCGACACGGCCGGAACCGGCGATGATCGTCAGACCCTCAGCCGAGTTGGCTGCCGTCCTCGCGCCCTATCACAGGCCGGGACTGTTGCTCCGAGTCGGCGACAGGCAGGGCTGGG
>BFAU01000121.1 GCA_008975185.1 bacterium MnTg04
GGCTGGCCAAAGGCAAGGGAAATAGTCTGGTGCCAGGAAGAGCCAAAAAACCAGGGCGCCTGGTATCAAATCAGGCATCGGATGCTGGAGTCACTCGATGGCAGCGCACAAATGCTGTCGTATGCCGGCCCAAATGCGTCGGCGGCCCCGGCATCGGGTATATTTGCCCTGCACGTAAAGCAGCAGCGGGCGCTGATTGCCGACGCCCTGATGCTGGTTGACGACCATGCCACAGGTAAATCAGCAAAAAAAGCCCGAAAAAAACCGCGGACGGCCAGCAAAAAACATGATTAAAGAAGTCAAAGTTCCCCAGCTACCCGAATCGATCGCCGATGCGACCTTGGTGAACTGGCACAAGAAGCCGGGCGATTCGATTCAGCGTGACGAAAACCTGGTCGATCTGGAAACGGACAAAGTGGTTCTCGAGGTGCCGGCGCCAGTCGCGGGCATATTGAAAGAAATCATGAAAGAAGACGGCGCCACGGTTAACAGCGGTGAGTTGCTTGCGACCATCGAAGAGGGCGCGGTTGCCGGCGAAAAAGTCGTGTCCGGGATCGCAAGCCCCGCCCCCGAGAAAGCCAGCGAGCCGGTCAAATCAGGACAACAAAAAAAATCGGCACATAAACTCAGCCCTTCCGTAAGGCGCCTGCTCGAAGAATACGAAATAGACGCGGGTGATATTGTGGGTAGCGGGCGCGGCGGGCGGATCAGCAAGGCCGATGTGATGAAATATGTTGAACGCGCAGTTGCGCCGCCCGATAAGCAACGCGACGCCGTAACCGCAACGGCTGCACCAACCGGCTCGCGGCAGGATCGTCGCGTGCCGATGACGCGGCTGCGCTCGCGTATCGCCGACAGAATGGTCGAGGCGCAAAATACGGCCGCGATGCTGACCTCGTTCAACGAAGTCGATCTGAGCGCCGTGGTCGAGTTGCGAAAAAAATACCAGGGCAAATTTGAGAAAAAGTACGGCGTACGACTTGGTTTCATGTCTTTTTTCGCCAAGGCGTCGGTCGAAGCGTTGCAGAAATTTCCGTCTGTGAATGCCTCGGTTGAAGGCAGCGACATCGTCTACCACGATTACTATGACATCGGCGTTGCGGTCTCGACCGATCGCGGCTTGATGGTGCCGATCCTGCGCGATGCGGACTCGCTCAGTTACGCGGGCATCGAAAAAGCCATAGCCGGTTTTGCCGGTCGCGCGAAAGACGGCAGCATAACTCTCGAGGAGCTGACCGGCGGCACGTTTACGATCACCAATGGCGGTGTGTTTGGTTCGCTGATGTCGACGCCGATTCTCAATATGCCGCAGAGCGCCATTCTTGGCATGCATGCGATCAAGGAGCGGCCGGTCGTCGTTGACGGCGAAATCGTCGTCCGAGCGATGATGTATATCGCACTGACCTATGACCACCGGATTATCGATGGCCGGGAAGCGGTGCAATTTTTGGTCAGCATCAAGGAAACACTGGAAGACCCGGCCAGATTGATGCTGCAGATATAGGGAAGCCCATGAGCAAAAAGTTCGACGTGGTCGTGATTGGCGCCGGTCCGGCCGGCTATGTAACTGCAATACGCGCAGCTCAGCTTGGCATGTCGGTTGCCTGTATAGACGACTGGAAGAACCACGATGGCAGCTTGTCCTATGGCGGCACCTGCCTGAACGCCGGCTGCATACCATCCAAGGCCTTGCTGGAGTCGTCCGAGTTGGTGCACCGGGCAAAATATGAGTTTGCGGCGCACGGTATCGATACCGGTCCGGTCAAGGTCGATTTGGCGAAGATGCAACAGCGCAAGGCCGGCATCGTAAAACAACTGACCGGCGGCATCTCCGCGTTGTTCAAGGCGAACAAAATCACGGCGTTGCAAGGTCGAGGGCGCTTGCTCAAGGATCGTAAAGTGGAATTCACGCCGCATGCCGGTAAGGTGGAAATTCTGCGTGGCAAAAACGTGATACTCGCTTCGGGCTCGGTGCCGGTGGAACTCAGGCAAGTTCCTTTCGATGGCAAGACCGTCGTCGATTCGTGGGGCGCGCTCGAGTTCGACTCGGTGCCAAAACGGCTCGCCGTCATCGGCGGAGGTGTGATTGGGCTGGAACTCGGCAGCGTCTGGCAACGGCTGGGAGCGGAGGTCGTCGTCCTCGAGGCGCTGGACGATTTCCTGTTCATGATCGACCGGCAAATCGCCAGGGACACGCTGCGTCAGTTCAAACGCCAGGGGCTGGATATTCGCCTGGGAGCAAAGGTCAGCGGCGCCACCAGGGGCAAATCGGGGATCAGGCTCGAGTATTCCAACAGCAAGGGTGAACAAGAGATCGAAGTGGACAAGGTGATCGTTTGCGTCGGTCGCCGGCCCCACAGTGTGGACTTGTTCGAGCAGGGTTGCGGTGTAACTACAGACTCACGCGGCTTCGTTGAAGTCGATGAGGAATGTCGCACGGGGGTTGCCGATGTCTGGGCAATCGGCGACCTGGTTCGCGGACCGATGCTTGCCCACAAAGGATCGGAAGAGGGCGTCATGGTCGCCGACCTGATCGCAGGTGAAATCAGCGAGGTCAATTACAATACGATCCCATCGGTCATTTATACCGCGCCGGAAATCGCCTGGGTTGGCCAGAATGAAGAGGAAGTCAAAAAAAGCGGGCGAGCCTATAAGGTGGGAACATTCTCGTTCGCTGCCAACAGCCGCGCCAAAGCGATGGAGATGGCTACCGGTATGGTGAAAATTATCGCCGCCAGGGATGACGACGAAATACTCGGTGTTCATATCGCCGGGCCGATGGCCGGGGAGCTGATCGCGGAGGCGGTGCTGGCAATGGAATTTTCAGCCAGCGCCGAAGATCTTCAACGGACCATCCACGGTCATCCGACCCTGTCCGAGGCGCTCCACGAAGCGGCCCTGGCAGTGGACAATCGTGCGATCCACGCGGTCAACAATTAAGAGTCTCTTTTTGCGCTTAGGACGTTGGCCAGGGATGTCAGGCGATGCAAGACACGGCTGAGTTTATCCAGGCCGCTGATTTCAATACCCAATCGAATCTCGGCGGTGTTGTGCAGGGCATCGGTCGAAGTGTCCAGGCTGAAAATACGAATTTTTTCATCGGCCAGCAAGGTGGTCACATCCTTGACCAGGCCCGACCGGTCATAGGCCTGGACGCTGATGCTGGCCGGATATAAATCCTCGCGGGTGCCGGTCCAGGAAACGTCGAGAACTCGCTCGGGCCGCCTTGCCAGTAAACGCAGGAGGTTGCCGCAGTTGTCCCGGTGTACGGTGACACCTCGCCCCTGGGTCAGGTATCCGCGAATTTGCTCCGGGGGAACCGGCTGACAACAGCGGGCGAATCCAGTCATCAGGTCGCCGACACCCTGAACGCTTACTTTTCCTTTGCCCAAACGAGCGCCAGGTTGGGCTTTCCGCGCTTTCAGTGCGAATTTTTGCGCTGGCTTCTCGGATCTCTGGATCGCACCGGCAACAGCCAGAACGGTTATTTCACCGTTTCCCAGCGCAATGTACATCTCCTCCGGTGTGCCAAAACGCAACAACCGGGCCAGCTTCTTGTGCTCGAATTTCCTGTAGCCCAACCGCGAAAGTTCCCGCTCCAGCATGACGCGGCCCTGTCGATGGTTCTGTTCCTGGTCCTGCCGCCTGAACCAGCTGCGTACCTTGATCCGGGCGCGAGACGAAGCCAGAAACCCAAGTTGCGGAATCAGCCAGTCCCGGCTGGGACTGGCTTCCTTGCCGGTCAATATTTCGACCTGCTGGCCATTGGCCAGTTTGTAGGTTAGCGGAACCATCCGCCCGTCGACCTTGGCGCCCCGGCAGCGGTGTCCGATATCGGTGTGTATGTGGTAGGCGAAATCCAGTGGCGTACCGCCCATAGGCAAATCGACGACATCGCCGCGGGGACTGACGGCGTAGATTCGGTCTTCGAATATTTCGCTGTGTACCCGGCTCAGAAAATCCTCTTCGCCGGCATCGTTTTCGACCGGCTCCAGCAAACGCCGCAGCCAGACGACTTTCTGCTCGAAAGCGCTGTCGCGTTTGCCGCCTTCCTTGTATTGCCAGTGCGCCGCCACCCCAAGCTCCGCATGCTGATGCATATCCGCGGTTCGAATCTGGATTTCCAGCGCTTTGCCGTGCGGGCCGATGACCGCCGTATGCAGTGACTGATACAGGTTTTCTTTCGGGGTCGCGATGTAGTCGTCAAATTCGCCCTGAATATACGGCAAGGTACCGTGCACGACACCCAATGCGGCATAACAGTCGGCGACGCTGCCAACCATGATGCGGATAGCCCGGATATCCAGCACCTGCTCGAAGGCAAGGTTGTTGCTCTGCATTTTCCGCCAGATGCTGTAGATGTGCTTTGGCCGGCCGCTGATTTCTGCGCTGACTCCCGCTTTTTTCAGTTCTTTGTGTAACAAAGTCTGTACCCGTCCGAGATAGGTCTCGCGGTCTTTACGCCTTTCCCGAAGGTCGCGGGCTATCCGGCGATAGTGCTCGGGTTCCAGGTAGCGAAACGCCAGATCCTCAAGTTCCCACTTTAGTTGCCAGATCCCCAGCCGGTTGGCCAGCGGTGCGAAAACGATCCGTGTCTCGGTCGCGGCGCGGCGTTGTTCGGCGACCGGCGATTTCTTCAGGAACCGCATTCGACAGAGCTGGTCTGCCAGGCGGACCAGCACCAGCCGGACGTCGCCAACGACGGTCAGCAACATTTTTCTAAGCGCCTCGGCCTGGTCGCCGCCCAGCCCGCCATGTTCCGGGATATCGCCGGGGATACGGGTACGATCCAGTTTTACGAGCTCGTCTGTCAGCCTGGCGACGGATACGCCAAATTGTGCTTCAACCTGGTCACGCGACAGGCAGTCGGACGATACGGCCGGGAAAAGGGCGGCGGCGCTGATGATCGCCTGGTCTGCGCTGAGCTTTGCCACGGTTTCCGAAACCGCGGCCGCCCGGACCAGGCAGATTCGGCCTGTCTCGCCCCTGGCGGCCAATCTGTCGGTCAGCCAGACCATCGTGGCGGCAATATTTTCCGGGCGTTTTTCGGGCATTTTTCGAGTCGTTCCAGGGCGTACTTTTTTCGTGTTCGACCGGGGGATTACCGGTATCATATGCGGCTTCATAATAGCTTACCGTCAGGGGGTTCTGCATGCGGGTTTTTTTGTTGTTCATGGGTTTATTGCTGCTGCCGTCGCTCAGTCATTCAGAAAGCCTCGAAATCAGTGCGAATGACGATGCCGCCAAATTCGGGTTTGGCTGGTACCTGGGTCAGCAACGCCTGGCGATGGATGCTTCGTGGCTGCACCACCAGGACCAGGGGGACGTGATCAGCCTGGGTGTGAATGTGACGGGGTTTGCCAGCAGCGGCCAGAGGCCGGTCGAAGCAGGTCTGGGCGCAAAGCTTGTGTATACCGATTCGGATAATATTGATCTCGATGGCGGCGCATTGGCCCCGGGAGGATTCGTTTCCTACACCTTGCCAAACTCGAACCGGTTCACATTTTACGGACATCTGTATTTCGCACCCGATATCCTGACTTTCGGGGACAATGGGACCTACCGGGAAATAGAGTTTCGCCTGTACTACTCGGTGATCGATGACGCGGAGCTTTTCCTGGGTATTCGAAATACCCGGGTCGGCTATGATTTGAGTCCGAGTGTGCATTTCGATACCGGCTTGAATATTGGCCTGAAGATGAGGTTTTAGGCCCGCCATGGCAGGTCACAGCAAGTGGGCAAATATTCAGCATCGCAAGGGCGCCCAGGACAAAAAACGCGGCAAGCTGTTTACCAAGCTGATCCGTGAAATCACCATAGCGGCACGGATGGGCGGGTCCGACCCGGATGCGAATCCCAGGCTGCGCACGGCGATCGACAAGGCCAGGGGCCAAAGCATGCCCAAAGACAATATCGAGAGGGCGGTCAAAAGAGGGTCGGGTGACACAGAAGGCGCCGATTACGAGGAAGTTCGTTATGAAGGCTATGGCCCGGGCGGGGTTGCGGTGATTGTGGATTGCCTGACCGACAATCGCAACCGGACAGTGGCGGAGGTCAGGCACGCATTTGCCAAGTATGGAGGCAACCTCGGAGCGGACGGGTCGGTCGCCTACCTGTTTAACCATGTGGGCCAGATCAGCTTGCCCGGAGGCGCGGATGAAGATCGGGTCATGGAAGTCGCGCTCGAGGCGGGAGCCGAGGACGTCATCGGCAATGATGATTCTTCGTTCGATGTGATCACCGACCCGCAGGAATTCGAGGCGATCAGGAATGCGCTGGCGGCGGCCGGTCTTGAAGCCGAATCGTCCGAAATAACGCACCGGGCCAGCACCTCCGCCGAACTGGGCGCAGAAGATGCCGCGCGGATGATCAAGTTGCTGGAAGTGCTCGAGGACCTCGACGACGTCCAGAACGTTTATTCCAACGCAGACATTTCGGAAGAAATCCTGGCGAGTTTATGAGCATGAAATTCCAGCGATCGCAATATCCGCAATGAGTGGCGGTATCCGCATACTGGGTATTGACCCCGGTTCACGGGTGACCGGGTTTGGCCTGATCGTTGCCGAAGGAACCCAGTACAGCTACGTTGCATCCGGGTGCATCCGGACGCCGTCCGGCGATTTTGCCGGTCGCCTGCGGGAAATCTTTAAGCAGGTCGGCGAGGTCAGCCGCAAGCACCAACCGCAGGAGGTGGCGATAGAAGGTGTTTTCCTGAGCAAGAATGCAGCCACGGCGTTAAAACTGGGGCAGGCAAGAGCAGCGGCGATGTGTGCGACATTTGCGCTCGACCTGCCGATTTTCGAATACGCGCCCAGGCAGATCAAGCAATCGGTCGTCGGCACAGGCAAGGCGGAAAAGGTCCAGGTCGAGCACATGGTCAGGGTGCTGTTAAAACTCAAGGGCCCGATCCAGAGCGATGCCGCCGATGCGCTGGCCGTAGCGCTTTGCCATGCGAGCATCAGGGACAGCGCGATTCACCGCGCCGCGGCGCAGGTGCAGGCATGATCGGATTTATTCGCGGCCGCCTGGTCGAGAAAAAACCGCCGCTGCTGCTGGTTGATGTCGCCGGTATCGGCTACGAGATCGAGGTGCCGTTGTCGACCCTGTACGAATTGCCCGAAGTCGGTCTGGAAGTCGCCTTGAAAACGCATCTCCTGGTGCGGGAAGATGCTCATGTCCTGTTCGGTTTTGCCACCGATGCTGAACGCAGCCTGTTTCGGAGCTTGCTGAAGATCTCCGGCGTCGGGGCGCGGCTGGCTATGACGATACTGTCGGGCAGCAGCGTCGATGGCTTCGTCCGTTGTGTTGAGGAAGAGGACATAGCCTCGCTGGTCAAGATTCCGGGGGTCGGGAAAAAGACCGCGGAACGCCTGGTGATGGAAATGCGCGACCGCTTGCGTGATCTTGGCCATATTCCGGGTGCGGGCAGATCCGGCTCGGGAACCACGGAACCGGCCGACGAGGCATTCGGTGCGCTGGTCGCGCTGGGATACAAACCCGCCGAGGTCACTCGTATGATAGCCAGTATCGATGCCGCGGACATGAATACCGAGGACCTGATACGGCGGGTCCTGAAACAGGCTGCGCGATAAACTTATGCTGGAACAAGACAGACTTATCAATACTGGAGGCAGTCCCGAAGACGAGGCTTTTGACCGGGCGATTCGTCCCCGCCTGCTCAAGGACTTCGTCGGCCAGGCTACGGTCAAAAAGCAGATGGATATATTTATCCGGGCCGCCCGCAATCGCGAGCAAGCCATGGATCATGTACTGATATTCGGTCCCCCTGGCCTGGGCAAGACTACCTTGGCGCATGTCATCGCCAATGAACTCAACGTCAATCTACGCCACACTTCGGGCCCGGTTCTTGAGCGTCCTGGAGATCTGGCCGCTTTGCTCACCAATCTGGAGCCCCATGACGTTCTGTTCATCGATGAGATTCATCGGTTGAGCCCGATCGTGGAGGAGATATTGTACCCGGCTTTGGAGGATTTCCAGCTCAATATCATGATCGGCGAAGGCCCGTCGGCCCGTTCGATCAAGCTCGATCTGCCGCCGTTCACACTGGTTGGCGCGACGACCAGGGCGGGGTTGCTGACCTCGCCATTACGGGATCGGTTCGGCATCGTCCAGCGCCTGGAATTTTATAGTGCCGATGAATTGGCTTTTATCGTGCAACGCTCGGCCGGTATTTTGAACCTGAAGATCGAAGAAACGGGCGCAAAGCAGATCGCATCGCGATCCCGGGGTACGCCCAGAATTGCCAATCGCCTGCTGCGACGGGTTCGGGACTATGCCGAGGTCGAAGCCGATGGCGTGGTCACCGCGGATGTTTCGATCGCGGCAATGGATTTGCTGGCGGTGGATCAGGAAGGATTCGATCTGCAGGATCGCAAGCTGCTGCTGACGATTATCGAAAAATTCGATGGCGGCCCGGTAGGAATTGACAGCTTGTCGGCCGCGCTGAGCGAAGAGAGGGGTACCATTGAGGACGTACTTGAGCCTTTTCTTATTCAGCAGGGTTTCCTGGTCCGCACATCGCGCGGGCGGATGGCGAGTGCGAATGCCTACCGCCATTTCGGTCTGGAGCCACCGGCCAAAGAGCGCACGGATCGGCTGCCCTTGTTCGACGAGCAATAAAGGAACCGGGATGAAGGTGGAACCTGCCGAGCAATCAGAATCGATAAGACCCTTCTCCATTCGAGTTCGCGTTTATTACGAAGATACCGACGCCGCGGGCGTTGTTTATTACGCGAATTACCTGAAATTCATGGAGCGCGCGAGAACCGACCATTTGCGGTCGATGGGCATACACCACGGCGACCAGAAGTCCGGGGAGAATCTTGCGTTCGTCGTGGTCAATGCAGACATCAGCTATCACAAACCGGCGCGACTTGATGACGAGTTATGGGTCAGTTCGGCGCTGCCCGAACTTGGCCGCAGCGCCCTGGTTTTCGAGCAACAGGTCCGCCGGGACGGCGCGGAAGGCGAATTGCTGTGCAGCGGCCGTATTCGGGCAGCCTGCGTTTATGCTGACAGTCTCAAGCCACGATCGTTACCGGCCATCATGCGGGTTAGCAAGGAGAGCAATTGAATGAGCGGCGATTTATCATTTCTGCGTTTGATACTCGAGGCCAGCATCATCGTTCAACTGGTGCTGCTGATGCTGGTGCTCGCGTCGGTAGCGTCGTGGGCGGTCATCCTGAAAAAACGCCGCGTGCTCAACCGGGCGATCAGCCTGGCCGATTCCTTTGAGAAAAAATTCTGGTCCGGTGGCGATCTGACGGCCATGTATCAGGAGATCAACAAGAGGACCCAGGCGGCGACGGGTATGGAAAGCATTTTCGAGGGCGGTTTCCGCGAATTTGTCCGTCTGCGCTCTGAACCGGGAATCGACCAGGGCAAGATGATGGATGGCAGCCAAAGGGCGATGCGGGTTTCGCAGATGCGCGAGGTCGACCGCCTCGAACGCAATCTGGCCATGCTCGCCACGATCGGCTCGACCAGCCCGTATGTCGGCTTGTTCGGGACCGTTTGGGGGATCATGAACACGTTCACCCAATTGGGTAACGTGCAGCATGCGACGCTGGCTATGGTTGCGCCCGGTATTGCGGAAGCACTGGTTGCCACAGCCATGGGCCTATTTGCCGCGATCCCTGCGGTGATTGCCTATAACCGGTATGCAGACCAGGTAACGCGGCTTGAAAACCGCTACGACACCTTTGCCGAGGAGTTCGTATCGATCCTGCAACGCCATGCGCCGCGCAGCAAACTCGGGAGCTGATCATGGCAAGAAACAACCCACGTAAATTGATGGGCGAGATAAATGTCGTCCCCTATATCGATGTCATGCTGGTGTTGCTGATCATATTCATGGTGACTGCGCCATTGCTGACGCAGGGGATAGAAGTGGAATTGCCCGATGCCGCGTCCGAGCCACTGGACGATGACCTGTTGCGCGATCATCAACCGTTGATATTGAGCATCAACGCCGGCGGCGATCTCTTTTTGAACATCGGCAAGGACGAAGAACAGCCCATCGACGAGGTGACGGTGGTCGCGCGAACGCTGGCGGTTCTGCGCCGCGAGCCGGAAACGCCTGTCCTGGTACGTGCCGATGAGACGGTGGCTTTTGGGCGGGTGGTGACCGCAATGGTGCTGTTGCAACAGGCGGGCGCTGAAAAAGTCGGTTTTGTCACCGATCCGCTGGATCAGCCACCGGTCAGGAGGGAGTGACCGGGGATGTTCGGTTTTTATCGCGAATACCGGGGCGCCTTGATCAAGTCAGTCGCCTTGCACCTGGTGATGTTCGGATTGCTTGGCGTCAGCCTTGCCCGTAGCGCTGCATTTACGCCGCCGCCGCAACAAATCATGATCAAGGCGACCGTGGTTGACGAGAAACGAATACAGCAGGAAATAGCTGCCTTGGAAGAAGCCGAACAGGAAGTGCAACGACAGGCGGATGCGCAGCTCGCGGAAGCGCGCCGGCAAAGACAGCAAGAAGAGCGCCGGGCCAAGGCGGCCGAAGACAAACGCCGACAGAACCGGCTGAACGAGCAAAAACGCGCGGCGGCGGACCAGCGGCGGCGTGACGAGACGGAAGCCAGGGCGGCGCGCGAGTTGAAAGCCCTGCAAGAGCAGCGGGGCACGGAACAAATCCGGCTGGCGCGACTGCGCAAGGAACAGGAGGAGGCCGAGGAAGCGCGCCGCAGGGCGCAGGCCGACACGGAGGCCAGTTTACAGGCGCAAATCGAGGCGGATCTCAAGGCAGAGCTGGCGCTGGAGCAGTCCAGGCTGAATGCCGAAGAGGCAGGCCTGCTGGACGTGTACAAGGCGATGATCGGACAGAAGGTCAGGCGTAACTGGATCCGGCCGCCGAGCGCCAGGGCCGGGGTCGAGTGTACGGTGAATATCAGCCAGATTCCCGGTGGCGAAGTCATCGACGTTCGCATCGCCGAGTGCAACGCCGATGAAGCGACCC
>BFAU01000122.1 GCA_008975185.1 bacterium MnTg04
GTCGGATAATGCAACCCGCCTGGCAGCCTTGAACTGTTGCTGCGAGGTTCGCGGGACCTTCATCCCGGCCTGCTGGTAGGAGTAGTACACCAGTCCGCTGCAGTCGAAGCCTTTTGGCGTGCGCCCGCCGTAAACATAGGGCACGCCGATCATGTTTGTAGCAGTGCGCGCGAGCTGCCGGCCCAGCGATGATCCGCGTGAAACCTCCCGAGCCTGGGACACGGCACGAAATTTCTCCTTCGAGGTGTAAACCGGCGCGGATGGCTGGCTGGCGCAGCCGGCGAGCATCGCCATGGCGATTGCAATGGTTGCCGCGGTGGGCCACTGGTTGGTCGATTTGTTCATTTCGCGGATCCTGCCGGCTTGAGACTCTCGTTGACTCTAGCAGCGGCGGTTTAACGCGGCCTGAACCCGGATCACAAATACGTTCTGACTCAGATTATGTCAAATCACGAAATAGCAGGGCTCTGGCTCCGGGGTCATCTGCAATCCAGGGGTCACCGGGATCGCTCGGGCAGGTCGATCGCGCCGACCGTGTGCATGGCGATGCTGCCAAGGAAAAGCCGGCCGTCAATCTCATTGACGCTGGTAACGCCGGAGTAGGCGCCTGACCAGTCCTGCATGCTGTGCCTGACTTGACCGCTCAGATCGATGCCGATCACCCAGCCCAGCGGAGGAATATTTGGCCCGAAGCTCTCGGGCAGTCGGGCAAGGACCTTGAGCATGAACGGGGAGCCGGCCAGGCCCTCGAGAATCTTTTGCCTGGGTGATGGCAGGGCGACCCAGAACAGGTCATCGCCGTTGAAAGAAAGGTTGTCCGGATAGCCTGGCAAGGACCCGACGAATACATCACGCGTGCCGGCCAACGGCCCCTTGAGCCACAGCCGGTGAATTTTTGCCATCAGCGTTTCATTGACCAGTACGTATTCGTCGTTGGGCCCCAAAGCGACGCCATTGGCAAAGCCGAGCTTGTCGATACGAACCCGGGTCTCACCGCTTTGCGGGTTATGACTGAGCAGGCGGCCGCTAAAGCTGGCTTCGATCAGGTCCAGGCGCCATTCGCCCTGCCCGAAACGTTGCGACGCATCGGTGAACCAGATTACGCCATTGTCGGCAATATCCAGATCATCCACGAATATCATTCGCCGGCCATCGACCGAGTCGGTCAGAACTTCAATTTCCGCGGTCGGTGAAATACGCAGGAGTCCGCGCGTCGAATCGGCCACGATCAGGTTGTACTGGTTGTCGAACTGCATACCCAGCGGCCGGCCACCGGTATTGACCCAATCATCAATAATCGTTCCGTCGGAAAGAAACCGTACGATGCGGCCATCCTGGAGGCCCGTATACAGGAGGCCGCTCGGGCCCAGCGCAATATCCTCGGGCCCTTCACCCAGGCCAGGCGTCAGGCGAACCACGCCCTCCAGCGCATCGTTGCGTCGGAAAGCGCCGGTCATCCCGGGATCGGCGTCCGGTTGCCAGCCGGATGGAGAAATGGAAACCGGCGAGAAAAACAGCCAGGTCAGAAAAACGGCCATGGCAACGGAGAAAATCAGCAGCGCCGTTTTCATCGGAATCCGGGTCAGGCGGCTTCCATATTCAGCGTGCGATCTGCCAGCTTCTTAACCGACAACGGTCTTGTCTCCCTTGGCGATGTTGGTTGCCAGCGCGATCATGGAACTCAGATCCGCAAGCTGTGCCGGGATGACCAGGGTGTTGCCTTCCTTGGCCAGCTTGCCGAATTGCTCGATATACTGTTCTGCGATACGCAATTGCATCGCTTCGTTGCCGCCTTTCTCGATCACGGCGGCTGCGATGCGCCGCATGCCTTCAGCGGTCGCGGTAGCCACGGCCAGGATAGCCTGCGCCTCACCGGCCGCTTCATTGATCTGCATTTGCTTGGTCGCTTCCGATTCCTTGATCACCCGCTGTTTCTCGCCTTCGGCTTCGTTGATCTTGGCATCGCGTTCGCCTTCGGAGGTCAGCACGACCGCACGCTTTTCACGCTCGGCGCGCATCTGTTTTTCCATCGCGGTCAAGACGTCATGCGGCGGGTTGATATTCTTGATTTCGTAACGCAGGACTTTGACGCCCCAGGGATCGGACGCTTTGTCGAGTTCAGTGACCACGTTCAAATTGATCATCGAGCGTTCTTCGAATGTCCGGTCCAGGACAATCTTGCCGATTTCGCTACGCAGGGTGGTCTGCGCCAGTTGAATGATGGCCCAGATGTAATCGGAGATCCCGTAGGATGCCCTGCCGGCGTCGAGGATCTGCAGGTACAGGATCCCGTCAACGCCCACTTGAACGTTGTCCTTGGTAATGCAGATTTGTTCGGGAATATCAATCGCCTGTTCCTTCAAGGTGTGCTTGTAGGCGATCCGGTCAAAAAACGGCACCAGAATATGAAAACCGGCCTTGAGAGTCCGGCTGAATTTGCCCAGCTTTTCAATTACGTAGGCGTTTTGCTGCGGTACCACGACCGCGGTCTTGGCGATGATGATAACGGCGACGACAACGATCGCCAGTGCGACAATCAATGAATCCATGGGTTTTTTCTCCGTATTTGTATATTTGTGATTGCCCGGCTTCAATCCGCCGGATCGTTTGACACATGCAGGACCAGGCCCTCCGTTTTCACCACACGAGCTCTTTGCCCTGCCGGGATACTGCCGCCGCCGACATTTCGAATGGTCCATTTCGTGCCGCGATGACTGGCCCTGCTCTCGCCGCCAGGCGCCAGCTCATCATCAACCAGGACCATATCGCCTTCCAGGCTCGCGCGAAAACCAGGCGCGCTTCCCTTGAACTTGCCATAAAGAGTCTTGCGAAAAGTGAACATTGAGATCAAGGCCAGCGCCGCAAATAACATCCATTGTCCCCATTCGGGCAATGAGAGCCCAAACAGTTCCAGCAGGCCGACCACAATGGCCGACAAACCGATAAACACCAGGAAAAACTGAGCGTCGATCACAAACATCTCGGCGCCCAGGATCATTACACCGAGTACGATCCATCCCCACCACAACATCGGACATCTCCCGGAAGACTCAATCCTGGCACTATACCGTGACGGGCCGCTTGCGGGCCAGCGCGGCGGACGTTCAGGACCCTTTGTCATTCCCCAGGTATCGAAAGCTGAAGAAAGCAAATTTCTGTTCGGCTCCCCATGGAGTCTGATGGGGATCGGCGGCCTCGCCGAGCAAACGGAAGCACTCGCCCAGTTCCGCGCAGATTCCTCGCTGGTCGTAACGGACGACATCCAGACCGCTGCAGCGCGTGGGGCCATCGGCGGCGAAGGCGCCTATCAAAAAAAATCCGTCGGTGGCCAGGCTGTTTTTCAAGATCTCGACGTATTTCGCGCGGTCTGCAGGCTCGGTCAAAAAATGAAATACTGCGCGGTCATGCCATAGCGCATACCGACGTTCCGGCTTTAGCATCGTGATATCGGATTCTATCCAGCAGACCCGATCCCCTTTGCCACCCAGCCTAAGCCGTGCGGCCTGCAACGCGCGTCCTGAGATATCCAGTACCGTCAAGTCCGTGTAGCCGAGCGCCAGCAGGTGATCCGCCAGGACCGATGCGCCGCCCCCGACATCGATAATCGCGTCTTCCCGAGCGACCCCTGTCTGCTCGATCAGGTCCAGTGAAATACGAGGAGTTTCCTGGTGCCAGCTTAGCTGGTCCGGCGCCTTGGCGGCATACACGGTGTCCCAGTGTTTTTTTCTGTTCATCAAGAGTGCTGCCGCTGCTTCGTACCCGAGCGTGCCCCTGGCGCAATGTTACTCCTCGCGGACCCTATCGTAATCGAACGGTGCGGTGGCGGCGACCTGGATGCGACATTTCTGCCCGCTCCGAATTATGTGAACCAGGGCCACAAACGCCCGGAAACGCCATGCTAGATTCTTCGTTTGCTTTGCAACCCTGGGATTTTTGGGAAAGACGCTCATGACCGCAGACAAGACATTGATTCGTGCGCTGTTGATCGACAACGATGCCGGCGACCGGGCATACCTGGGCGAGCAGCTGGGCAAGGCAATCAGCGTCAACTTCGAGCTGACGGAAACCCCGCAGCTCGATGGATTTACCGAAATCGCGGGCGCCAACAGCGAGCCGTTCGATGTCATCATGCTGAGCCTCGCGCTGCCCGGATGCAAAGGGCTGGAGGCGCTAAAGAAGTTGTTGCCGCAGGCCGGAGACGTGCCGGTAGTCGTTCTTTCGGGAGATGGGCCCAGGGAACTGGGGCTGGAAGCCGTCCGCTGCGGCGCCCAGGACTACCTGGTCAAAGGGGAATTCGACTGCGAACTTCTGGTCAGGACGATCCGCAACGCGACCGAGAGAGCCCGCATCAAAATCGAGCTCAAGTCGTCGGAGCAAAAATACCGGGCTCTTTATGGCAACGTGGTCGCCGGTGTTTTTAGCACGACGCTCGATGGCCAGTTTATCTCCGCCAACCCAAGCATGGTCAAGCTTCTCGGATATGACAGCGAGGAGGAGTTGCTCAAGATCGATATCCCCAGCCAGATTCATGCCTGTCCGGAACAAAGGCGACGCTGGGTCGAGCAGGTTCACGCAGCGGATGAAATGGTCAGCTCGGAGCTGCGGCTGAGAAGAAAAGACGGCCGGGAAATTACCGTGCTGGAGAATTCCTGCCTGGTTTGCGATGGCGACGGGAACCCGTCCCATTACCAGGGTACTTTGATCGACGTGACCGAGCGGATGCACGCGGAAGCAGCGCTGCGCAAGAGCGAAGAACGCTTTGAACTGGCGGTCAAGGGATCGCTGGATGGGTTGTACGACTGGGACCTGGTCGCCGATCAGTTTTTTGCGTCGCCGAGACTGGTCGACCTCCTGGGTTTCGACCCGCAGTCTGCGGACGACGGATATCAACAATTCCATTCCCTCACCCATCCGGATGACCGCGAGCGCGTCAGGCAGGCAGTGATCGAGCATCTGCGTGACGATCGGCCCTTCAACGTCGAATTCAGACTGCGCAGTGTAAACGGCGAGTACTTTTGGCTGCAGGCCAAGGGTCAGTCTGTTCGTAGCGCGGATGGCAGATCGACCCGGATGGCCGGTTCAGTGGCCGATATCGGTGAGCGCAAGCAAGCCGAGGAAGCATTGCGCAGCAGTCAGTCCTTTTTTCAGCTTATTCTGAATTCGGTGCCGATCAGCATCGCCTATGTTGAAAAAGACGAAACCATTACCTTTGCCAATCAAAATTATCTCGACTGGTTCCGGGTGAGAAAACCCGAACTGATCGGCAAGAAAATCAGACATATCACCTCGGAGAAATCTTACCGGATAATTCGGCCGAGAATCGAAAAAGTCCTGGCCGGAGAAATGGTTACTTATTCGGCCGGCGCCGAGCGGGAGATGGAGGATTTTGAACTGGAGGTGACCTATATTCCGCACCGCGACGACAGCGGCGATGTCATCGGTTTCTTTTCCGTGGTCCAGGATATGACCTTGCACCGGCGGCTGGAAGCGGAGCTGCGCCAGGCGCAGAAAATGGAAGCGGTCGGTCAGCTTACCGGTGGCGTAGCCCATGATTTCAATAACCTTTTGAGCATTATCGTCGGCAATCTCCAGTTGCTTTCCAGGCCGTTAAATGGGCAAGAGAAACTCATGGAGCTGGTCGATGCTGCGCTGAAGGCGGCGTTGCGGGGTGCGGAGCTAACCAAGAGACTGCTATCGCTCTCTCGCCGCCAGATGCTCGAGCCCAGATTGCTGGATGTCAATGAGCTGGTCATGGAAATGGACGAGTTACTGAGGCGAACCCTGGGCAACAGCGTAGACATAGAAACCGGATTCGAAAAAAACCTGCATCCCACAACCATCGATCCGGGGCAACTGGAGAGTGCGCTGTTGAATCTCGCGATCAACGCACGCGATGCCATGCCGGAAGGCGGGCAACTCCTGATCGAGACCAGCAACCTGAGCATCCCCGAAAGCGGGTCCCCCGAGTTTCCCCAGGCGACACCGGGCGAGTATGTATTCCTGGCGGTAAGCGATACCGGATGTGGAATGCCATCCGATGTAGCCGAACGGGCCTTCGAGCCATTCTTTACGACCAAGGACGTGGGCAAGGGCAGTGGGCTGGGTCTGAGCATGGTCCATGGTTTTGTCGAGAAGTCTGGTGGATTTACCAGCATCAGGAGCAATGTCGGTGTTGGAACTCGCGTCAGACTGTTATTCCCCATGTCGGATGACGACGCTGCGAGCAGCGAGCATCAGATTATTGAAATTGAAATGCCAAAAGGCGATGAATGCGTTTTGGTGGTCGAGGACGACAACGAGGTCAGAAAAACCACGATAGCTCTGCTCACCGACCTCGGTTACCAGACCCTGGAGGCGGGGGACGGGCCATCCGCGCTGCGCGTGCTGCAGGCGCACCCGGAAATCGATTTGCTGTTTAGCGATGTCATGATGCCGGGTGGGATGCGAGGGCCGGTGCTGGCCCAAAAAGCCGGAAAAATCCGCCCCGATCTACCGGTCCTGTTCGCCACCGGCTTTGCTGAAAGCACGATCATGTATAAAGGTGTGGAAGCCGGTCCGGACAGCATAATCTGCAAGCCCTATGGCCACGATGAGCTGGCCCGAAAAATCCGCCGTGTGCTGGATGCAAAAAATACGCGGGCGGCCAAGAAAGTCGGCTGAACCTTCCAATAAAGGCATGGCATACCTGTGGGCCGTGTTTGTTCAAGCTTCCTATCGTCCGGCAATATGGAACATGAACGAACCATCCTCGTTGCCCGCGTTACCGACGAAAAAAAATCGCTGGCGGGATATTTAGTCTCGGCCAAGGACGGCTTCCCTGGCTCTCAGGGGTGTGGAATTAGCCGAATTTCTTGCACTTTTCCCTCCGCTGCGCTTAGCTTCAGGCAAATGGCTCGCGAATACGGGGAAAACCCTTGAACGAACCCGAAAAACGGCTGCTGGTAATCGATGATGAAGCGGAAATCATGCGTTTTATCGGCGAGGTCGGGCGCGGGCAGGGATTCGAGGTCAGGCTGGCAAACGATGCCGATCATTTCAGGCGGGCGATCCAGGAGTTCGACCCGAGCTATATCGTCATGGATCTGCAGATGCCGGACGCTGACGGCATCCAGCTGATTCGCTATCTCGCGGACGAGGAGTGCCAGGCCGCGATCCTCCTGATCAGCGGTCTGGATGACCGGGTGTTGAAATCGGCCGAAAAACTGGGGAGCAGCCTGGGGCTTCGGATGGCCGGCAGCCTGACCAAGCCAGTCATGCTGGATGATCTGGAGACGCTGCTGACGGCTGTACCCGGCGGTGAAATGCGGCTGACCAAAGAGCTGATCATGAAGGCCATGGACGATGGCCAGATGGTGGTTCATTACCAGCCGAAGGCGCGTCTGCGCCTGACCGGTCCCATCTATATGTGCGGCGCGGAAGCCTTCGTGAGGTGGCAGCATCCGGTCCAGGGGCTGATGATGCCGGGGTCGTTCCTGGCGAAGGCCGAGGAGCTCGGGTTGTCCGGTGAATTGTCTCGCTGCGTGTTGGAGCAAGTGCTTGAAGCAAATGCAGCCTGGGCGGAAAAAGGCGAGGAAGTCAATGTCGGCGTCAATGTGTCGGCCCGCCAGCTGGTAGAGGCCGATTTCCCCGACATGGTCGAGGAATTACTGGCGCGTTACGACGTTCCAGCCGATCGCCTGATGCTCGAGCTGTCGGAAACTTCGGCGATGACGGATGCAGAGCAAAGCCTGGCCATTCTCAAACGGCTGCGCAAGAAAGGGGTAGAGCTTTGCCTCGACAATTTCGGTACCGCTTCGTCGCCGTTACTGATGCTTTACCGGATGCCCTTCTCCGAGGTCAAGGTAGACACCAGTTTCATCCTCGAGGTTCGGCGCAGCGAGGAGGCCAGGTCCGTGGTTGCCGCTGTCGTCAACCTGGCCCATGCGCTCGGGCTGAATGTCTGCGCCGAAGGCGTGGAATCGGAACCAACCCTGAATTTCCTGCGTTCGGTCGGTTGTGATATCGCCCAGGGGTATTACGTTTGCAAACCGCTGCCGAAAGACCGCGCCTACCGTTTCCTTGCGCGCTGGGCGAAACACGTTGAAGAGCAGGAAAAGAAGATCCGCGAACAGT